>CAZKSG010000209.1:0-7599 GCA_964555335.1 uncultured Anaerolinea sp. | reverse complement strand
CTCTGTTACTGCACACCTTTGGCGAGTTTTACCGGCGTGGCGTCAGGCGCATAAAACTCAGCGTCGATTCAAAAAGCCTGACCGACGCGCCGCGTTTATACGAAAGCGTTGGCATGAAGACGGTGCAGCAATATCACATTTATCAAAAAGAACTTCAATTGTGAACTTGTTTGGAATTTTCATACAATGACGAAGAGATTGTTTATCAACCGATTACTCCGTGAGCGCGACAAGCTCGAACTGCTGGTGAACCGCATCGGATTCACCCGCCAGTTAACCATGCCCGGTGTGCTACGAAAATGGTCCATCAAGGATATGCTTGCCCACTTGCTCGCGAATGAGCTCTATATGGCAGATCGGCTGGAAGAGATCCTGCATGATGAACCATATATCCCCTGCAAAACACAGACCGCTTTGGACGCCTTTTTGGATGAATTCGGTTACCCTGATTTCGGCTCGCCTCTGCTTGACGATGACGGACCGAACGAATGGTTCGTGGAAAAATACAGGAATGTTTCGCTGGAAGACGTGGTGACACAGGAACTGAATGCGTTCACATCCATTATTGCCTCACTTGAAAAACTATCCGAAGAAACGATCAACAAGCACAATCTGTACGATCGTATTGCCAACAATACGTACAAGCACTATCGCGAGCATGTTCGCGATATCAAAAAATGGCTGGCTCTGAACGCCGCCAACTCAAAGAATTCCTGATGCGACTCCGGATCACATTTGCCAAGCAGGGTGCCCTGCGCTATACCGGACATCTTGACCTGCATCGTTTATGGGAACGCGCCGCACGCCGCGCCGAACTTCCGCTTGCCTATTCGCAGGGATTCCACCCACAGCCGAAGCTGGCCATCGCCGCTGCACTCCCGCTCGGGTTCTCCTCCCGCTGCGAAGTGCTGGACATGCGGCTCGAATATGAGATTCCATTGGATGGGTTGTGTGAGAAATTACAGGAGACTTTGCCCACGGGAATCCAGGTCTCGAACGTCGAATATGTGGATGAAAAATTACCCGCCCTGCAAACCCTGGTCGCTTCGGCAGAATACATCGTCACGTTGAAAGAGTCCGTTGACAGTTCTGAGCTGAAGCGTAAAATCGAAACCGTACTGGGATCCGAATCGATCATGCGCGAACGACGCGGAAAGTCGTACGATCTGCGTCCCTTGATCGAAGAGCTACTATGCCAGGCAGACGACACGATCTTTATGCGGCTGACCGCCCGTGAAGGTGCAACCGGCCGCCCGGAAGAAGTATTGGACATGCTGGATATCGCGTTCGAAGGGACGCGTATTGAAAGAACTCAACTTAATTTCAAATCATCGTAGGAGGAGGAAGTCATGGCTTTACTTGGAGCGTTTTTCTTTGGATTCGTTCCCATGTTCCTGTTCGCCGCGTTCGTCAACTGGCTGGACCGTTACGAAAAAGAGCCCAAGGTATTATTGGGGGCCGCGTTCTTCTGGGGCGTGGTCATCGCTGGCGGCGGAGCGTACATTCTAAACACCGTATTTGGTATCACCCTCTACACTCTTACCGGTTCCGCCGATATCGCCGACTTTGGCACCACATCCATAGCGGCACCCTTTATCGAAGAGGCGCTCAAGGGTCTTGCGGTGCTGGTGGTCTTCTTCCTCTTTCGCAAGGAGTTTGATTCCATCCTCGATGGTATCGTCTACGCTGCCATCACCGCCATGGGATTTGCCGCCATCGAGAACGTTCTGTACATTTATCGCAACGGGTTTCAGGAAGGCGGCTGGTCGGGCTTCTGGACGCTGGTGGTGATTCGTGTGATCCTGGTGGGTTGGATGCACCCGTTCTTCACTTCGTTCACAGGCATTGGTCTGGCCATTGCGCGCATGAGCCGCAATACATTTGTCAAGATCATTGCCGTTCCGGCTGGTTATCTGGTCGCTGTGGCAGCACACGCCTTCCACAACACATTCAGCGGATTGATCGGCGGATTCCAGGGTTTCCTTGTCGGCACCTTTGTAGATTATCTTGGATACGGCGCGATGATCATCTTCATCATCTGGGTCATCGTCAACGAACGAAACATTCTGAAACGAAACCTGCGCGAAGAAGTGGAAAAAGGACTCATCTCACAAAAGCAATACACCAGCGCACTTTCATTCTTCCAGACCGGCGCGTACATGTCGGCGTTGACATCCGGAAGTTTCGGGAAGACCGCCCGCTTCTACCAGGTCTGCGGTGAGTTGGCGCACAAGAAGGAACAGTTCGCCAGGCTCGGTGAAGAAAAAGACAACTCACGCATCATCGAACAGTTGCGCTCTGAACTGGTCACACTGGCACCCATGGCGAAGGCGTGATTCTGTAGGGATGACCGGGTTCGGTTGTCCCTACCTGTGATAAAATTTCGTCGCTTGCCCCCGTAGCTCAGTGGACAGAGTGTCGGCCTCCGGAGCCGAAGAGCGCAGTTCGAGTCTGCGCGGGGGCGCCACCAAAAACCCGCCTGCAGGCGGGTTTTTGGTTTGTCCATCACGTGGTATAAAATTGGACTGTGCCCTTCCAAAAGACTATTCTGATCACCTCCCTGCTATTGCTCGTTACCAGTTGTGCAGTTCGGATGAATGAAGCGGTTTCCACCTCTACAGCGCTGCCTGTCACTGCAACGTTCCCTCCCACTTTGACGGCTGCTCCCACCCAAACGCCGCTTCCGCCTCCTCCTCAGCCGACCGTTGCCCCCGTGGAGGGAACAGCCTCCACCCAGATCAATGTTCGCTCTGAGCCATCTACATCAGGAAATGTGCTGGGAATCCTTCCACCAAATACAAAAGTACAGATCGTAGGAAAGGACCCGGGTGGAAATTGGTGGCAGATCCTCTACGAACAGGGAACAGATGGCAAAGGTTGGGTTACAGCGCAATATGTCACCGCAGCAAAAGAGATTAATGTCCCTGTGGTTGGAGGAAACACGCTAGACCCCAATAACGGAAATGTGGCCATCGTCCAGCAGCAGATCAATGTTCGCAGTGGGCCGGGGACAGGCTTCAACTCACTGGGAACATTGAATGCACAGGATGTGGTCAGCTTGACGGGCAAGGACGCAAACGGAGCGTGGCTGCAGATCGCTTTTTCGGCAGGTCCCGATGGCAAGGGCTGGGTCAATGCTGCGTTCGTGCAGGCACGCGGCGTGGAGAACCTTCCCATCGTAGCGGAATCCGGACAGGTGGTTGGAACCGGAACGCCTACAGGAATCCCAGTCACAGCGACACCCACACTCATCCCTGCCTGGGCAGACAACGACTCCATAAGCAATCCCGTTGCGAATGTAGCCTTCGACCCGGCTGGCACAAATGCCTTCATCTACAACGGAGATGTTTCATCCCCGCAGGGCGATTCGGAGGATTGGGTTAATTTCAAACCGTATGGTAAATCAATTTTTGTAAGCCTTGCCTGTGAAGGAAGCGACTCTCTGGAAGCCGAGCTTTTACAAAACGGAACTGCCACGAATCAAAACATCGTCTGTGGAAGCAACCTGATGCAGATCGACGTGGTGCCTGGTTCGAATTATTCGATCCATGTATACATACTGCATTCTTCAAACACACTTCAATACATCCAGTACATGATCAAAATTCAAACGAGTCCATAAATGAGTGCATATAAACCAATTTCTGCAGAGCGCGCGGATGTACTGCGTGCCAAACGAATCTACGGCATCTGGTATGGTGCCGCACTGGGTCTTGCCTTCTCCTTATTTGCATGGGGAATCGATGCCTATCTGCTAAGCCGCACAAACAGTCTGTATCCCTGGCTGAAACTCATAGGTGGGGTCATCCCATCCATGATCATCGGTGGGTTGGCCGGGTGGTTCTCTGCTCGATCGAACCGACCCATCTTTGCGGTGTTGATCTGGGCTGTGGCTTCCTCTGCATTCGCCTGGTTAACTGTAATGCTTCCGTTACAGATCGCTCCACGTTTGCTGGCGCTGTTCGAACCTGGCATTCGGGAACTACTCCACTACGAGTATTTTGCCGGGTTCTCCTCTCGCATTGGAGTGGCGTTCATCTGGATCGCCATCTTTGTTACCATTGCCGGTATTCTGCAGTTGCCTCTCAGCGATAGCGCTGTCTTTTCCACTTCGCTCATGGGTAAGTTCTCTCCCATGCTCATCAGCCTGATACTGATGGGCATCTCCGGCACGATCATCGACGGGCTGAACAACGAACTATTGCGTTCCCCAGTCCAATCCATGAATGCAACGATCCAGTTTTACCTCGATCATCAGGGCAAGGAAGTGGATTTGGGCGAATCTCGTAAAATGCATCTCGGGTCACTACGCGCAGTTCAGGACACTATCACCCCGACTCGCAGCCTGATCGTGAGTGGTTATGATGAATACCTACAGGAAGTAATGGTGCTTGTCAAGTTCGACAGCGCCTGGGTGGAATGTAAGGTTTTCTACAACCAACCCCTCGATTGCAAGCAGATCATCGAAGGTGCTCCATAAGAGGATAAACCACACCGTACTTGTGTGTATTTGTACAAAATATCCTTTTATGGTAGAGTTAATGCAATATTTCACAGTTGACGAGGGCAGATTCAATGAATGCTGAACGTATTCCAGACATCATTATCGGCAGGTTGCCTGTTTATCTGCGTGCCTTGCAAAGATTATCCGACCGGGGAATCCAGACCACTTCCTCGCAGGAATTGGGAGAGATCGTAGGCATCTCCGCTGCGCAGATCCGCAAGGATATTTCCCAGTTCGGTGAGTTCGGTAAACAAGGGACAGGGTATTCGATCCCGTTCCTGCTCGAACGACTGCGGGATATTTTGAAAGTGGATCGCGTTTGGGATGTGGTCATCGTAGGTATGGGCGATATCGGTCACGCGCTCGCCCGCTACAACGGTTTTGCCAATCGTGGTTTTGTTATCAAGATGGTCTTCGATAATGACCCCGAAAAGGTTGGTAAGAAAATCGGCGGCTATGAGATTCTCGATACGAGTGTAATGTCTGAAAAAATCAAGCAGAACAAGATCAAGATCGCCATGCTCACTGTCCCGGCGGCTGTTGCACAGGAAGTAGCCGAACAGCTCATCAAAGCCGGAGTGAAGGCCATTCTCAATTATGCACCCATCAGCCTCGCTGTTCCGCCGGGTGTGCGGGTCCAGCACATCGATCCTGCCATTCACTTGCAGCGAATGACCTACTACCTGGATTAACAAACAAAAAAAGGCGTGTCGTCAAGACGACACGCCTTTTTGATTCTTCCCTTATACCTGCGGCAGACTTCGCCGCAGAATGTTATACATCGGCAGGGCTTTGACTGCACCTTCCACAACACAGGTGAGTGGATTATCCACCAGGTAAGCGGGAATACCCAGCGACTTGGTCAGCAGTTTATCGATACCGCGCAACAACGCACCGCCACCGCATAACGCCACACCACGATCAATGATGTCTGCCACAAGTTCAGGTGGTGTCTTCTCGAGCACGCGACGGCCTGTTTCAACGATTTGCTTGAGCGGCTCCTGCAACGCTTCGACAATCTCACCGGTGGTCAACGTAACCGGACGCGGCAGACCCGTGACCTGGTCCTGCCCCTGCACTTCCATGCTGTTTTCGGTATCCTGGGGAACAGCGGCTCCAATACGGACCTTGAGCTGTTCCGCTGTCACCTGACCGATCACAATGCCATACTTTCGGCGCACATAATTGACGATGGCTTCATCCAGGTCAATACCGCCAGCACGCAGTGTCTCCGCTGAGACAATGCCATACATCGCCATCACAGCCGCTTCCGTGCATCCTCCCCCGAGGGTAATGACCATATTGCCGGAGGGCGAACCGATCGGCAGGTCCACGCCGAGAGCCGCTGCAAGTGGCTGCTGGATGAGTGACGCTTCGCGGCTTCCGGCTTCCAACACAGCTTCATAGACCGCGCGCCGCTCCACGCTGGTGACCCCATACGGTACAGAGATCATTACACGTGGGCGAAAAATACGCATTGACCCGCTGACACGCTGGAGTAAATAGGAGAGAAGCGTCTCCGTAATTTCGTAGTCTGCAATAACCCCATTTTTCAACGGACGGGCAACCTCAATACTTTCAGGGACACGTCCGTACATATCACGTGCCTCCTGCCCAACCGCCACCATCTTCTGGTCGTAAACCTCGATGGCGACAATGGTCGGTTCTTCCATCAGCACTTGCGTGCCGTCGGCGAGACGAGTGAACATGGTGCCCAGGTCGATGCCCAGGTCTTTGGAAAACATTGCCACAGTGCCTACTATTCTATGCGATACGCTATGAAAGTGAACAACAATGATCTACAGGGAACTGTCATTATCGCTGAATACATCCTTGATGTTGCGATAACGACGGACGACATCAAGACGAAGGTTGGATCGTCGCAATGCGGCTTCCATCTTCAGGTATGTATCGTGATCTTCGTCTGGCTTGATCTTGGCAAGTGCATCCTCGGCACGTTTCTTGGCAGCTTTGGCACGCGTCACATCGATATCCTCGATGTTCTCCGCGGCATCTGCAAGGATGGTGATGATGCTTGGCTGTACCTCTGCCATGCCACCAGCGACTGCAAACATTTCCTCTTTATTTCCCTTGCGGATCTTGATCACGCCATATTTGAGAATGGTTAGTACGGGCGCGTGATGAGGCAGAATGCCCATCTCGCCCGCAGCGCCCGGCAGGACGACGATATCCACGTCATCCTGAAAGACTGTTCGGTCCTGGGAAACAATTTCACATCGAATGGTCATAATTACATCCTGTCATTGCGAGCCTGAGAGGCGAAGCAATCTTTAGTAATAAAAAGATTGCCTTCTCACGCTAAAGCATTTCTCGCAATGACATAAACATTTACACACCCTTTGCGATCTTATCCGCTTTTTCGCGGACATCCTCGATCGTCCCTGCCATCATGAAGGCCTGTTCGGGAAGGTCGTCACACTTTCCATCCAGGATCTCGCGAAAACCACGAACGGTTTCCTTGAGCGGGACATAGCGCCCGTCGATACCGGTGAAACGCTCTGCCACGTAGAAGGGCTGGGAGAAGAAACGCTCGATCTTGCGTGCGCGAGCTACAACCAGTTTATCATCTTCACTCAATTCGTCGATACCGAGAATGGCGATGATATCCTGCAGGTCTTTGTACCGTTGCAGAATGCGCTGGACTTCACGCGCCGTGCGATAGTGTTCTTCGCCTACGATATTCGGATCCAGAATTCGGGAGGTGGAACCGAGCGGGTCTACAGCCGGGTAAATGCCTTTTTCCACGATGGAGCGTTCGAGGGCAATGGTCGCGTCGAGGTGAGTAAAGGTCGCCACGGGCGCGGGGTCAGAGTAGTCATCCGCCGGAACATACACCGCCTGCATGGACGTGATCGAACCGCTGCGGGTGGAGGTGATGCGTTCCTGCAACTCACCCATTTCGGTCGCCAGAGTCGGCTGGTATCCCACGGCAGATGGCATACGTCCGAGAAGAGCCGACACTTCTGAACCAGACATGGAGAAGCGGAAGATGTTATCCACGAAGAGCAGCACGTCCTTACCCTGATCGCGGAAGTATTCCGCCATTGCCAGAGCGGTCAGAGCGACGCGCAAAC
>CAZKSG010000208.1:0-7664 GCA_964555335.1 uncultured Anaerolinea sp. | reverse complement strand
CCTCTCCCGATTACATGTTGGGTGGCATCAAGATCGGTGGCACCAATTTCTGGATCGGCGATTACACCGTGGAGCCTGAGAATGGCGGCGTGGGCGTGTTCGCTCACGAATTTGGTCATGATCTCGGTCTGCCCGATCTCTATGACACCAGCGGGAACACCGGTGGTGCTGAGAACTCGACCGGCTTCTGGACGCTTTATTCCAGCGGTTCCTACGGTGCTTCTGGCAAACCCAAAGACGGCATTGGCACCAAGCCAATCCACATGAGCGCTCTCGAGAAGATCACGCTCGGCTGGTCCAATTTGTTGACCGTCAACTACGGCGAAGATAAAATCGTAAAGTTAGGTCCTGCAGAGTTCAACACGATCGACGCGCAGCAGCTTATGGTTGTGCTGCCCGATAAATCTGTGGACTTCGTAACTGGCGCACCCTTTGAAGGCAGCTACTACTACTACTCCGGCTCTGGCAATGATCTCGACAACAGCATGACCCGCTCTGTCACGTTGCCGGCAGGAACGGTGACGTTGAATGCCCAGGTCAACTATGAAGTCGAGACCGATTGGGATTATGCCTATCTAACCGTCAATGGTACGCCCGTCGCTACCAATCTCTCCACCAACACCAACCCCAACGGACAGAACTTCGGTGAAGGTATTACCGGCTTCTCGGGTGGTTGGGTCGCGTTGACCGCTGACCTTTCAGCCTTTGCCGGACAGACTGTCGACATCGGCTTCCGCTACTGGACCGATGGTGCCGTTGCTGAAAAAGGTTTCAGTGTGGATAACATCGACATCAATGGTGATGTAGATGGCGCCGAAACCGACCCAGGCTGGAACTTTGCTGGCTTCCTTCGCACAACCGGTGTGGTGACCCAGTCCTTCTTCAATGCTTATATGGTGGAATTCCGCCAATATGTAGGCTACGATACATCGCTCAAGACGGGCCCCTACAACTTCGGCTTCCTCGACAATCCGAACCTGCAGAACTGGGTTGAGCACTTCCCGTATCAAGACGGTATGTTGGTCTGGTACTATGACGAATCCTTTGCTGATAACAGCATAGGTGATCACTGTGCATCAGGACGCTGTGGCGGTCTCTTCCTGCCGGTCGATGCGCACCCGCAACTGATGCTCCGCCCGGATAATGGATTGGTCTGGCGCCCGCGCATCCAGTCCTACGATTCCACATTCAGCATCTTCAAGACAGACAAGATTTGTCTGCATGCCAACAGCATTAAGAAGTGCTATGGTGGTCTATCTGGCGTCAACACCTTTGATGACACCAAGAGCTACTGGGTTGCCCCCAATCCATCCATCGGGAATAACGGCTGGGCCAGTGTTCCCCTGCCTGGGTTTGGCGTCAAGATCCGCATCCTGGCGCTCCTGCCCGGTGGTCCTCACGGTTCACCCTGGTACATCCTAAAGGTCGATTCCTAAAATCCGACAGATCGATATTGCATGCCGCAGCAAAATGAAGTTGTAGGTTGCGGTACAAGTGGGAAATAATAAAATAAAAGTCCCCGCAGATGCGTCTGCGGGGACTTTTCCATGTCTCCCTTGCTACTACTTAATAGGGACGCCGATTTGAGGAGTGGGACCGGTGTCCACAGGGAGCGAGGAGTTTCCATCCAGACCAGGTACAGCACATAAAATCACCTGTCGATCCCAATCTGAATGATAGTCATATTCCAGTCCGCCGGCTTCAAGCCAGATACGGAAGCCGGGTACACGTGCTTGAGCATAGGTCTTGCCAGGCTCCGGGCAGCCTAATGCTGCATCTGGCCAGATAACTTCTTCGCTTTTGACCAAATTAACAGATGCAATGTCAATCTGTAATCGACTGACAAGATCGTTTTTGGCAAGATCAACAAATTTTTCAACAGGGGGGGCATTTGTAGGCTCTTGAGTGGACGGGGATTCTACTGAACTATCAGGGGGTTGTATTTCTAGTGTTTCACCAGGCGGTAGTTGTGGGTCCGATGGCTGCATTTCCTCCCCGGCTGCATTAGAAGGTCCACAACCTGTCAAAACAAACATCAAAAGGGCAATCAAGAAAAAGTAGCGGATATGCATATGAATAACTCCTTTCGTGAACTTCTGCACCACCTTTTCCAGACGATATAGTTATCCCAAATGTTCCTCACATTTGGGGCTTTTTTACAAGACCTGGCAGGAAAATTAAATCCATTGACATCCCCCTCAAAGGATGAATTATCAGGAGATATACAGGATTACGAGTAGGTAGCCATCCACCGAGGTAAATGTGATCGTCAAAATGCTGGCTTCTTTCTCAAATCCGATCACAGACCCCGCTCCATTTTCAGAGGGCAGGCTGAACGACTCGGTCCAACCCAGTTTACTCAGCTCGTCACGATAAAAACCCTGGGCTTCTTCCGATGAGGCCGTCGCCTTAAAGCTATAACGATCCAGATCGAATGCCTGACCCACGGTTGCCTGAGGCATGACCGGAATACCGTTCCACTCGGCTACCGGCACGTCTTTTGGGTCGAGCATCGCATCGTACTCTGGGTTGTTTCCATTGGTTTCTGTCTGAACTTCAGTACCTGTGGGTTCGATCGCCTCTGTAGGCGGCACACTTGCCAAAACAATAGGCGTGGAGGTCGGCTCTTGCGCCGTGTTTAGCGGTTGAGAACCAACTCCACAAGCAAGGATGATGGGAATCAACAGAAGTGGGAGAAGAAATTTTGCCAAACGGGACATACCGTTTCCTTTCCTGAGGAATTGAGTAGACATATGCAACGTAACGCCAGAACAAATTATACCTCGGCAGGAATCCCTGCCTTTTCCTCGGTCTGTTTCAATGTATATAACCTGCTTTCAAGGTTCTAACGAAATTTCTATTTTTTATCATCACTTTATTTACGCAGGAAAAGTATCATAGTCAAAATTCAAAAATCAAACCAAGGAGATAACGACCATGACCTTTTATCTACACCCTTATCCGTATCGCCGCATGGCACGCCGCGCAGTGGAAGGCCAGGCTCACACCCTCGGCATTAACATCCTGGAAAAGGATGAAGCCTACATTCTCTCTGCGCTCGTGCCGGGACTCACCGCCGACGCTTTGAACATTCAGGTGCTGGACGATGTTGTCCGCATCGAAGGCGAGTATAAGGCAGATGAGCAGGCTTACCTTGTCCGCGAACTGCCCAACGGTTCCTTCACACGGACCCTGCGCCTGCCCTCGGTAATCGACGCGGAGAACGTGGAAGCGAATATCGCCGATGGCGTGCTAACGCTGACGCTGCCCAAGGCAGAATCTGCCCGGCCGAAGAAGATTAACATCAAGTCCCGCTGAGAAGCGAATTTTCTGGCTACACAGCCTGCGCAATTGCGCAGGCTTTTCTTTTTAAGTGAACGTGTATAATTCCTGCAATCTTTTCTTTGGAGAAACCCTGTGCGTTTAAGATCCATCTTTTTCTTCACAATCATTGTGATCCTCCTGAGTGCTTGCGGAGCGCCTGAGCCTATCGGTACACCCACTCCCCTGCCCACCGATACGCCGATTCCCTTACCTACCTTAAGTCCAACACCGGTCGTACCTCTCGCCGTGCTAATCCTTCCCGCAGATCTTGACGCAGACACGTCCAACCTGTACCAGAAAACGGTATATGACCTGGCACAACAAGTGGGATATCGTTTTCAGGTGCGAAACACATTTACTCCCGCCGATGTTGCCGAACCCGGCTTAAAGATAGTGATTGCCCTGTCCGCTGACCCTGGCATAGCCGCTCTGGCTGCGGCGGCGCCGCAGGTGCAATTCCTCGCCATCAATATTCCCAATATTGCCGCCGGAGGGAATGTGAGTGTATTGGGCAACACCACCCAATCAGATATAGCTGCCTTTCTGGCCGGTTATACCGCTGCCATGATCACCGATGACTACCGCATTGGCATGCTGATCCCGCGTGACAATCCCGATGCCATCCGCGCCCTGAATGCCTATGCAGCGGGCATGCGGTATTACTGTGGTGCCTGTCGTCCGCTCTATTTCTTCAATTGGACATTTCCTCAATATCTTGATATCGCCGCAGATGAGAATAAGGACTATTACGATTCCTACGCAGATAAACTGATGCTGGAATACAAGGTGCGCACGATCTATCTATACCCTGACGTTTACACCGACGATCTTGCCAATTATATTGGCACCACAGGAGCTTATGTATTTGGAACGAACAGTCCAACCCCAACACCAGCGGGCTGGGTCATGACGATCCAACCGGATGTGATCAAAGCCATTCAAAACGCCTGGCCCCAACTCGTTAGCGGACAAGGCGGAATCACGGTTCAATCTCCGCTCGGGCTGAGCAACGTGGACCCTGAGATCCTCACTCCGGGAAAACAACGCCTCGTTGAGCAAACTCTCAACGAACTACAATCAGGCTTGATCAGCATCACCACCCCGTAATCACTTCCTTAAACCAAAACTCCCGTACATACGGGAGTTTTGGCAGCGATGAAACACAACCCACACAAGGAGAAGGAGAAGGAGAAGGAGAAGGAGAAAACCCTACAGGGTCACACTCACAGGCTGAGGCTGGCGTTCGATGCGATGTCCATGACCAAGCCAGGCCATCGCCTTGACAACAAGGACTGCCGGGTTCACCGGTTTGACGAAACATTCGTCAGCGCCAGAACGATTCGCATCCATAATCTCTTCCACAGTGTTGGCCGAGATCAACATCAAGATCGGGGCGCGACAAACGGAACGTAATCCTTTGAGCAGGCTGGTACGCTGCTCCCACGGCAAATCGAAATCCACCAGCACAAGCGTTGGGGTGGTCAACCGGGCACTTTCGATCGCATCTGTTACTTTGAACTCTGCCAGAACAATGCAATTCCGCTGTGAAAAAAGTGCGGTCCAGGTTGCTACCGATTCGGGCTGATCAGAAACGATCAGTACAGTGTGAGCAGTCTCGACATTCGTATTCCAGGTAACCATAAGAATTTTCCTTTCGTCTTGCTCATTTACTTGACGGTATCAACGCCTGCATGTTACACTCGGGCAGTCACAAATTTTGGAAAGGAGCACAACCGATGAATCAGACGATCTATGCACAAGTCGCGAAGTTTTCCAGCGGCATTTTTGATTCTCGGAGTGCGCCTACTCATCGTTAGATTACACGCAGTGTAGTTGACGGCCACGGTGCACTCGCCCGTGGTCGTTTTGTTTCAATAGCGGTCATGGGCCAAGCCCGTGACCGTTTTTTGTTTTTATTGCCCACTGATGAAAGGGTGGGAGTTATAAGGAGAGAGTATGTTCGATATACAGACCCAATTGTTCGAAGGCACAGACATCTGCTTTGGTCCGATCGATCATGAAAAGGATGCAGAGATCGAATCCAAATGGACGCATGATTCCGATTTCATGCGCATGATGGAAGTTGCCCCGGCGCGACCCATGTCTGTTGCCATGGTGAAGAAGCAGTATGAAAAGCTCGAAAAGGAAATGGATGAGAACAAGAACCAGTTCTACTTCACCATCCGCGCCCGCAAAGATGATCATCTGATCGGTAAAGCCTCAGTGCAATGGATCGAGTGGGCCAACGGAAATGGTTTCCTGCGGCTCGGCATTGGAGCTTCGGAGAATCGCGGCAAAGGCTATGGCACGCAGGCTATGCGTATGCTCCTGCGGTTTGCTTTCGCCGAGCTGAATTTGTTCCGCGTCAGTGCCATCGTGCCGGAATACAACGAAGCCGCGCTTGCTCTCCTGAAGAAGTTCAGTTTTGTCCAGGAAGTCTGCCGGCGCAAGTCACTGGAACGCGACGGACGTCGGTGGGATCTTTATGTCTTCGGATTGCTCAAGGAAGAATGGCAATACCTGATGCAACCTGCCCAGCATGAAATGGAAGGGTAGGAGGAGACGATGAAAGATCTATTCCGCGGAGAATTGGTCCGCCTTACTGTCGAAGACCCGGATGTGTACGCCAAATCAGAGGTGCGTTGGCAACGCGACTCTGAATTCGTCCGTATGGCGGACAGTGATCCCATTCTGCTATCTTCTGAAAAGAAGATCAAGGAGTGGTCCGAAAAACGTTTTGAAAATTCGAAGCCTGAACGGCATCAGTTCACAGTCCGTACACTGGCAGAAGATAAACTAATTGGTTTCTTCGGTTTGTATGTTGAGTTGATCCACAGTGAAGCGTGGGTCGGTATCGGCATCGGTGAACGCGACTTCTGGAGCAAAGGCTACGGCACAGACATGATGAATATCTGCCTGCGCTACGCATTTTTGGAATTGGGAGTCCAGCGTGTATCACTGGGGCTGCATGAATACAATCCGCGTGCGTTGCGTTCCTATGAAAAGGCAGGTTTTCGCCTCGAGGGACGCACGCGCAAGGATGTGTTGCGCGAAGGCCGGCGGTCAGATACGTTATGGATGGGCATTCTGCGCGAAGAGTGGCTGCAACAGCAAGGAGAAATGCTATGAACGACATTTTCTCCGGACAATTTGTGCGCCTGTCTGCCTATGACCCGGAAGAAATGGGCAAAGCCTACTCGCGTTGGAATCGCAATTCGGAATATTTCCGTTTACTCAACTCGTCATCCCGTCCCATGCAATCGCCCAAGATGGCTGCCAAATGGATGGAAGAGGAGGTTGGCGAGATGTCGCCTGCCAGTTATTACTTCACCATCCGCACTCTGGAAGATGACAAATTGATCGGCGAGTTGGGACTCGATGTAGTGGATTGGAGCGGACGCGATGCGTTCGTGGGACTTGGCATCGGCGAGACCGAATACTGGAGCAAAGGCTACGGCACAGATGTGATGAACATCCTGTTGCGGTTTGCTTTCACCGAGATCAATCTCAAACGTGTAACGTTGACCGTGTTCGGATACAACCCGCGCGCGATCCGCTCTTATGAGAAGGCTGGCTTTCAACATGAAGGGAGATTGCGAAAAGCGTTGAACAAGGAAGGCAAGCGTTGGGATATGCTCTATATGGGCATCCTGCGCGAAGAATGGCTGGAACGGAACAATGCTCAGGGCATTGCCCCTGGCGTCAAATAAAGGAATAACCTATGAACACCAAATTATCAATGGATGAAACGACTCTCGACCCAAGTCTGCATTTACGCCCCGTTCAATGGAGCGACTTGAACGCTGTGGCGCAATTGATTTACGATGTCTGTGAAGCAGACGGCGATACCACTGTCGCCGTTACACCGGATGAACTTAGACATGAATGGGAAACCCCGGAATTCGTACTTGAGCGTGATGCATATCTTGTTGAAACATCCGATGGGCGTGTGGTTGGTTTTGAGGAATTCAACAGTGGACACAAACATGCCATCCTGCACACAGATGGATATGTTCACCCTGAGTTCAAGGCACGCGGCATCGGTACAGCACTCCTGCGAACGATTGAAAAACGCGCCATCGAAGAAATGAAACTTGCCGAGCCTGATGTGCGCGTTTCCCTGCGCAGTGGGATCGATAACCGGGATCCGGGCAGCCATGAATTACATCGCGCAGAAGGGTATCAACCGCTTCGTTATCAGTGGCGCATGGAGATCGTATTGAAAGATGCCCCTGCTGAGCCGAAACTCCCCGAAGGCATTGAGTTTCGTCCGTTTATCAAAGGTGAGCATGATGCCAAAGTCTGGCAGGCGCAGAATGAATCCTTCCGCGATCATTGGG
>CAZKSG010000207.1:0-7689 GCA_964555335.1 uncultured Anaerolinea sp. | reverse complement strand
TGTTCCATGAGCGGTCTTCTTCGATCACGCGTTCACGCGGCACGCCCAGTGAGACGGCATACTCGGCCATCACCTTTGCGTTCATCACGCCCAACCGTTGATTATCGCCCGTGGACATGATCAGTTTCGCCTCCGGAAACCGTTGCCACCATGTATACGCCAGTTCGATCTCAGCCCGGGTGGGGCGTGTGGGTGTCGTTGCATCTTTTAATGCGTACGAAGGGATCACGAAACACCCCGGGTTCGTTGGCGGGTTGTCTTCGATCATCCAAAAGCGGTTAAGCATGTTTTCTTGCTCTCCTACTGTACGAATTCAAGGTGACAGTCATCTCAAAGATGACTGTTACCTTGTTGCTATTCCTTCTCCCCAAACAACACCTCCCACGCCCGCGCGTCACCTGCCAACAGTCCCAGCCCTGAACGTTCGGGCTTGGCGCACGGTTGGGCATCGAAGGCACGCGCCACATCGGCGGCGGCAGGAGAGAAGTACGCCATCACCTCACAGTGCAGGCGACCTTCTGACTCGAGCCGCGTGAACACAGCCATGCCGGCAGGCTTTTGTGCCGCGGCAAATGCCCGCCGAAAGTGCTCTTCGATCTCTGCCGAAGGGGCAGATGCCATGATGCCATCGCCAAGGTTGAGGGTATACCAATCGCTCATGTTTCTCTCTCTACATCTCAATATACTGGAAATTGTATTTGCTTAATGTATCTGGCGGAGGTGGGGCGAGGGGCTTCTGCCAGAACACGGGACGAATATATCCTTCGCCTCGGTTCTGTTTGACGGCATGCTCCCATTCCATCCGGCAATTCTCAGAGCGGCTGTAGTTCTCAGACCAGAACATCTGGAAGACGCGGGCTCGTTCGATCCTGCGCTGAAGCTCCTTTTGCCACAGTTGACCCGGCTTGAGGTTATCGACATCGATAAAGACATCCATGCCGGTGGCCGCCAGGATCGTTTTGAAGATACGGGCGATCTCTGTATCCTGCCGGCTGTAAGAGATGAAGACATCGTCCCGACCGTACATGCTTGCATGTTCTTCGTGTTCCTGCACAGGTGAAGGGGATTGATCGGTGAACAACATGGCGAACTTCAACGTCCCAATGATGAGCGGACCGGCGTAGATGCTGATCTGTCCTTTGGCGGCATCGCCCAAAAGAGTCTCATGTGCCTTGAAGCGGAAATCGGCACGGTTCAAATCCTCCACCCAGGTGAAGCTGAGCCGTTCCGGGTTGAAGGTGATCCCTTCACAGGAAGGGATGATCGTCAGTTCTGTGCCACGGGCGATGGGTGTGGAGGAGCGGGAAGTCGTTTCCTTCGGTGAGGGAAGCTGGTCCGCAAACCGCCGGGCATCCTCCTGCACCTGCTGAAGCGCGGTCTGCACGTGTGTATACACCAGCAGGGTATGCCACGATGTGACATTCCCTTCCTTCGGATGATAGGCGGTAAAAGAGACTTCCTCGTTTCGCTGATTCGCCGCTGCGCGGGCTTTCTCTTGATCGAGCGCGGCGAGCACCTTCTCCAGTTCTGCCTGGTGCTTCGCCTGCATCATGCGTATTTCTGCTTCATACTGCGCAACGCGTTTTTCCAGTTCTACATTCTGCGAACGCAATTCCGTCTGGGCGCTTAGCTGTTTCATGGATATGCTGCGTCTCAACTCAATAATAGAAGCGTCGCCGATGGTTTCGGTTACTTCGAGATGTGTGATGTCAATTGCTTTGGCCAGCAGACGCCGCTTGGAGTGTTGTTGGTTGACGAATGCCGCAAGATGGATGCTCTTCAGCCGAAGTTCCGACTCCAAGAGATCATCGTAGTCGTGGCTGCGGATATAGTCAGAAAGATCGCTCCGCACGTATTCCAATAGAGTCGTGATGGGGTTCTCGATACTCAGGACTGCGCTCGGGTCTTGTACGCGGTACTCGATCAGCACTCGAAGCGACAGCTTTGCTCCATCTCGGGTCACGTTGCTGACCTGCGGGAGAGCAAGAACCCTCACCTGCTTCGCCACATACTTGAGCCGGTACAGGCCCGGCGGGGCAACCGTCAGCCCACCTGGCAGCCCGTGCAGGGAACCATCCGGGTGGATCAGAACCGCGTGGAGATACTCTGGCAGCGACAGGTAGAACCCGGTGGCGTTCAACTGCTGTGACAGCCACCCGCCGCGCACGGTGATCGTTCCACCGTCGACGACCAGTGTCTTTTCATCGAACTCAGCAGACGAAGGGACCTCGACCTGCTGCTCGTCCTTCTGGATGCGGTTCAATGCCCAGGTGCGCACAAACGCGTTCACGATTCCTCCGGTTGTGAAGGGGCGTCTTCCATCCACGGCTTTTTATGCCTGCCTTTCAAATAGCCGGCAATGTATTTGCGCGCCGGGTGATCCACCTTTTTCAGTTCCCGGATCACGCTGTTTCGGTCATAGTCCACGCGCCGGTGGACCACTTGATAACCGTCTTCATCCGCTTCGAGGACCGCATAGCTGGCGCGCAGGTCAGGCGGGAAGGGATTGCTGATGCTGCCCGGGTTCACGATCCGTACCTTTCCCACGGTCCGATCGAACGGGATATGCGTGTGCCCTACCAAAAGCAGGTCAACGTTCAAACCGGAGACCATGCCTGTCAGCGTCTCCTCCGGCGTATGCGGGTCGATGCCATCTCCATCGTCGGTTCCCGGCGCGGCATGGACGGCCACTACCCGTGTCCCGTCGGGCAGGGTGAAACGCTGTTCCAGCGGCAGTTCCTTCAACCACTCCAGCCATTTGGCGGCACTGATCGCACCTGCTGTCCATGTAAAGCTGCGTACCAGCTCGAGGTACTTGCGAAATAACTGTGGATTCTTTTCCACCTCTTTGAGCGACGGACCCGGCAGTTCACCCGTATAAAGGTAACGGTCTGTATTGCCGTGAATGAGACGCGTCCTGGGAAGGTTGTGGATCAACTGCAATGCGAACGCTGGATCGGGACCCAGTGCGGCGTAATCTCCCAGTAACCAGTATTCGTCCACGCCGCCGCTGGATCGAATATCTCTTAACACATCCATCAACGCCGTGGAGTTGCCGTGCAGGTCGGACAGGATGGCTGCTTTCATTGATCACTCCTTTCAAATCTAAAGTACGAACTCCCTTGCTCCATACCCTTAAGAATTTCTTGCAACTCGCACAGTTCCATCCGTTGTTGACGTAAAAACCCTTACCGCTTACCTGTACGGGTGGAAGTATGTCATGATTAACTTCGGCCAACTTTATTCTTGCTGCCGACGATAATTACGTTGTTTGTCGCATTTCCTTTGATGTGAACGATTCCTCCCGTATCTGTTTTGTTTGCGGCGTTGGAATCTTTGTTGATTTTCGGGGATGGGGTTCGCAAGGAACGTCTGGCTCTTAAAGCCTCGAGCAGCTGTTCCATCCAGTTTTCTTCCCGCGCATCGATCCATTGAATTCCGCTCGTTTGGTAGGCCAGTACGGATGGAATTTTTGCATCGTCAAAACGGACAAGGATCATTTTGCGCTTATGGGTGTATGCCAGGTCGGACTCGCGCCGGACAGGATCTGATTTCATGGAGCTTTTTGAAATGAACAGAATAAAGGCTTGACAGCTCTCGATGGCATGAGCGATCTCATTGCTCCATAAGTCTCCACCTTTGATCTTGTGTTTATCGATCCAGACATCAAAACCAAGTTTCGTGAGATGCTCTGCCACCCTCATGACCTTTTCGCCATCCTTGTGTGCATAGCTCAGGAATATTTTTTTCTTCATGCTCTCCTCACAGAGTGGACGCCCGATTGCAGTGCAGACAGGAACTGCTTTCACAAGAATCCATTTCTTTCGACAGGTTATGGTCCAAGCTTCTTCTGGATCTCATCGACTCTCTCCTGGATGACCTCTATTTGCTCCTTTGATATTCTCTTTGCCAGGTCTTCCCGCATTTCCAGGGCACTTACATAGTACTTGAGTGAATTCTGCAGGTCGCCTGTTTCGTAATATACATTCCCTATATGATAGAGGTACATCCCCTGCAAACTTGGGATTCGTGTGATGGCAAATGCCTTGTTATAGGCCTGTATCGCCTCTGGTGCATTACCTCTGGCGCGGGCAATGAGTGCCAGTCCGGAATAGGAGTGCGCAGCTAGTTCCCTCACGCGTAGATTGCCTGAATTGTAGGAGTTGATGACCATTCCATAATTAGTCTCAGCATTGGCAAGGTAGCCGGCATCCTGCGAAAGTTGGTAGCGGAGGAGTAAGACCTGAGCGCGGTTGAATGCCACCTTCTCCTCTATATCAGCAGATGCAGACCGATAATCGGCCGACAAAGCCTTGTTCAGATAGGAGTCTTCCCGGTCAAGTGCCTTCAAATCTGTATCATTAAGATCGTTGCTCAATCTTGCTTTATAGATCGTATAAAAATTCTCCACGCCAGCGAGGCCGATATAGGCGCGGGCGTACTCTCCCTTTGGCGTTGCCGATTGAATCGCCTGGCTGTAGTACTTTTCAGCAAGGCGAATCGTCTCCAGCCCACGCGTCTCTCCTTCATTCAATAAAATGGGTAATGCCTCGCGGGATGCAGCGTTTCCGGCCAGAAGATAAACAACCTCTTTTCCACTGGCTTGCTTCCAAAGGTCATCTGCCAATGCAATATTCAAATACTGCAGAGATTTCGGGAAATCTTCACCGATATAAGCTCCGATCGCCTTCATCAAAAGGGAGACTATTTTTACACGGTTCCTGAACTCCTCATTTTCGCCCTCCAGGTCCATACCCGCCTTGATGTCGCCTGTCAGCAATACCGGGTTCCCAAGTTCGTTCTCTCCCAGGATCTCCTGTGCATCTCCAAACTGATCTGGTGATACGTAAAAGCGAATGGACAGGGAAGGGCGGTCGAATTCATCATACGTGAGAATGCCGTAGAGAACAATATGTGCATTGATCTCTTCTGCGATTTTTTCTGCTGCAATGTCTGGTTGGGTCCAGCCGATATTTCCAAGAGGAGGGACATCCTGCGGTCCGCGAATTTCCAATCGTATATGGGTCTCGGCTTCAAATTGTCCGCTGGTGCTGTCGCTTTTTAGCTGAGAGTAGAGATAGTGGGCAAGAATGCGCCCTTCTTCACTTTGTCTCAGATGACCATTCCTCTCCACCAGGAAAGGTTCCACAACGATGTTTAATTGACCGCCCATATAGGACCGATCATATTTGAAATACAGATTCCAGGCGCTCAATAGAATGACGACAACCGCAAAGACAATGCCGGTGCCGTAGAGCGCCAGTTTTTTGGGATCGCTGGTGCTGACGGAATTATTGTCACCCTGAATAATAATATTGTCCTGCGCATCTCCGTCGATCTGGATGGAGTTCTTTTGCCTTTTGTCTTCTTTCATAGTTCCTGAACGATCTATTGGGTAATCCAGTACTGATTCTATTGACTGGTCTTGACTCGCCGGGTGGCAGGACCAACCTGCCTGCCAGAGGCAGGGTCAAAGGCGATAAAGACGTACCCCAATTCTCCATCATACGGTATGGACAGGGAACCGGAGGAGTCAACCGTTAGCGACCAGTCAGCCACATATTGTCCGTGGTCCAACGTATACTCATCGTATGCCACGAGTCTTAATGTTTGGTTTGGTTCAAAACCATCGAGATGGAGCATGTTGTTGTAGGCATCGATGCATGGACAGACCGGGTCACCGCCGCCGCCTGCGCTTCCTTCGAAGGCCACCTGATCGAGAACGTCTGCCGGGGCTACACGGGGCGATGATGGGATGCTGACCCTGTTGGGGTTCCCATTGTTTGCATTCTGTGCCGGCGCAGGCGCGCCACCACTATCTGTGTTTGATTGCGGCCGGGAGTTTTCGGTTTGGGGCGCTGCGGCGGTCCCACAGCCTGATGCCAGGATCGAAAGAACGAGCAGCAGAAGTACCCATTGCAGTTTCGACAGGGATTTCATACATACCTCACGATTGCCGGTCATTTCCATGGCTCCAGGAGCCAGTCTGTTCCGTCGCCCTCTGCGACCCACCCTACTACATTCTTGTACGTTATCTGCCACCAAACCCAATCGCCCGCGCATTGTGGAGCGCTATCGAGATAAAGCACAGTCCCTTCCGGGATGCCACCGACGATATTATCCCGTGAACTGTGGTCGGGCGTCCTTCGTATCCGCAGATTCGTTCCATTGACATACGCCACTCTGACCTTATCCCCGATCCGCAGGCGGCTCTGGTAGCTGGCGTTTGTGCAGGGGCTATAGCTGCCGGAGTAATACTCTTCGAAATCTGGCATGAGCGGGGCAGAGGCAACCAGAAAGGTTTTGGTCGAAGCGTCCAGGACGACAAATTCAGGAAAGAAATCCAGATTCGGAATTTGGACCAGCAGGGTTCCGTCGGCCCCAATGGTGCTTTCCCACCGTGTAAAATAAATATAGCGAATTTCTTTTTGAATATACTGATACAGGATGATGATCACTTTTTGCCCAGGCTGGAACCCTACAAAGTAGCCTCCCGTGTACCTCGACTCGGCACACAGTTCATTCATGTCTCTGCAAACGTGTTCGCCGCCGCCTACACCTTGAAAGACGACTTGATCCAGGATGTCGGCAGGTGCAACCTGTGCCGAATTTGGGATGTTCATTTCCACCTGGAGAGGTGCCGGGGCAACATCTGCTCCACCGCCAACCGCAGGCAGCGGTATTTCGGTCGGGCTGACAGGGTCTTGCGGGGCGGGTACATCGTTCACAGGCACTTCAGTGGCTGCCGCACAGGCAGATGTGCCTGCCAAAATGAAAAATAGTGTCAGATGGATTTTGATGAGGGTCTTCATTGTCTGCTTTCTGTGTTGATATCTCTCGATGTGTGCTCAAATCATGATCTACGGTTCCCCGTCCCAGGGTTCCAGGAGCTTCGTTCCATCTCTTGTCTCAGGGACGAAACCAAATAAATAGGCATTCGTGTTCGGGGAGGTGTGGTCTCGCATCACGGTCAGCCACCAGATCACCTTTCCATAGCAAAATGGACCTTCCATGATCTGCAATACATCTCTCGATTTCAATTTGAACTTGCTGTAATACTTGGCTCCCGCTTCTGTTTTGGCGATCAATGCCCGCGCGCTGTAAAACGAGTCGACGATGAAAAGGTCATCGTTCCCTGTGTTTGTTACCTCTACAAGCAGTCCCAACTCAAGATCGGTATCTGCCGCACCGTCTTTGCATCTAAATAACTCAGGATCGAAGATGATGATGGGGCCTGTCTCATGTGAACCATTGCCTGTGGATAGTGTTATTTGATCGATGAGATCAGCCGAACTAATGGATGTCTTGTGGACTTCTCTATCCATGGCTGAAAAGGTATTGGTCGGCTCTTCGCATCCGGATATCAGGAATGAGATCAGAGAGCCAAGCACCACCAGGCGTTTTAGCGACTTCCAGGGGTGGGTGGGTTGGGTCAAAATTGATCGCACAGTTCCTCATTCATCATCTTGCACCATCAATCTCTGGTCCTTGTAAAGGAATGGCTTTGACTGCAATTTTACCCGTGCTCGTCTCCTAAAAGGGGATGGACTTGGTGATTGTAACCCGTTGCTGGGAGACCTTCGATCTCTTCTGAGGGTATGCCAGGTGGTCCTACTTCATTTGTCATCCTGAGCAAAGCGAAGGATCTCCAACGGCGAACGTGGATGCTCTGGATTTTATGGAGTGGAC
>CAZKSG010000206.1:3296-7928 GCA_964555335.1 uncultured Anaerolinea sp. | reverse complement strand
TTTCCAACCACAACACCTGAAGAAACGCTGGGAAAATCCATTCATTTTTTTCAACCGTATGTCGAATCGGGCAAGGTGAGAACGATCGGTGTCGGCTGTTTTGGCCCGCTCGACCTTGACCCGAATTCTCTGTCATACGGCTCGATCACCTCCACACCCAAACCACATTGGAGCAACGCAGATGTGCGCGGAACGTTACAAAATGCCCTGCATGTGGATGTCGCGTTCGACATGGATGTGAACGCCGCTGCGATCGGCGAATCGATCTGGGGAGCCAGCCGCGGGCTGGATCCTTCCCTCTACCTCACTATCGGGACTGGGATCGGAGGCGGGTATATCGTCAATGGCAAGCCGCTGGTGGGCATGCTCAACCTGGAGATGGGACATCTTCGCATCCCGCACAACCGCGAATTGGATCCGTTTAACGGAAGTTGCCCTTTCCACGGTGACTGCTTTGAGGGGCTGGCGAGCGGTCCTGCCATTGAGAAGAGACTCGGGGTAAACGGGGCCACCATCCCTGAGTCTGACGCGTTCTGGAATATCGAAGCGGAATATATTGCCCTGGCATTGATGAACTACACCCTGACGCTTTCGCCGCGCAAGATCATCCTGGGCGGGGGAGTGATGCAGCGTGAGTTCCTGTTTCCCAAAATCAGGAATCGTGTCCTTGAATTGTTGAACGGTTATGTGGCAAGCCCAAGTGTATTGAAAGATATCGACCGGTATATCGTGCCGCCTGGTCTGGGAAATCAATCGGGCAGCATGGGCGCCATTGCGATGGCAATGCAACTTGAAGAGTCAAACAACGACCCCCGATTGTGATCGGGGGTCATCTTTTTTATCTGCAAATCTGGGCGGGGATATACCATTCGCCGAGTCCGGTTTGTAACCGTTGGGCGGCTTCCTGGGCAGTCAGATAGACCGTGGTTGCCTCACCAACTTCGGAGACGACCATTTTGGGATGGATCATCTCATACAAGGCCTGTCGCACGATCTCAGATGAGCGCGGATATTGGGCATCCGCCGCAGCCGACATCCAGCGGATATCCGACGGGTAGGTGATCGCCAACTTGGAGAAGGCCGCATCGTATCCTACGGCTGAGACCGTATTTGCTTGCTCAGGCGTTTTGATGAGCGGATATCGTCCGGGCAGGTATTTTTCAGACGCATCGACTCCATCGGTCATCAACCACTGCAGGAACAGTTTGGCTTCCTCTTTGTATGGGCTCGATTTGTTGATGCCAACGCCGGTATCCGGTTCGAAGATGATATAGGTCTCCCTGCCAGAGGGTGCTGGAAGGGCAAACACCGACCATTCAAACTTGGCATCTCGAGCGAACATCTCCACATCCCACGATCCACCGAACAGCATGACAGATTCCTGGTCGATAAAAGAAGCCTTGCCCCGGGTGTCATCCATGGTCGCTGCATCGGGCAGAAGGAAGGGACGGATCTGCTCGACAGCTTCGAAGGCACCCAGAAGCGGGAACTTGTTGAAGCAGGCGCTGGTACCGTCTGTCTTTTCATAGCGTGCGCGTCCATCCGCTCCGCCAACAAAGCTGACCAGGATGCTCTGGAACATCTCACTATCCTGATAGTTATTAAGGGCATTGGCGATCGGGTTCTTGCCAAGTTTCTGGATCTGGTCAGCCAACTGAATGAATTCCTGCCAGGTGGACGGCTCTTTCAAATCATGTTGGTCAAAGAAATCTTTGTTGTAGTAGATACCTTGTACCACGCCTACATACGGCATGGCATAGTATCGCTGGTCTGCGTCGTTTTTCCAGGCCTGGCTTTCGTTCTCATCAAACCTCGTTGCAATGTCGAGATTGCTCACATCCATTAGATAGCGGGCCATATCGCCATCCACAAAGTTGGGGCGGACATAGAACAGGTCGGGGGCTTGTCCCTTGGCGAGTTGGGCGCTAAGCAGCGAATCGTAGCCTGCGCCGATGACCGCCTCATACTGGATGCGAATATCCTTTTGATAGTTGTCCAATGCGTACTGATGGAATTCCTCCAACAGTTTTTTCATGTTATCGGTATCTTCCGGTCGCCATGTTTCGAGACTCAGTGTCACCGGTCCGCTGTTGGACTGGACCGTTTCCTGCGTGGCGGTGCTGAGATCGCCTTGTGTGACACGATCCGGAATCCGTGCGACCAGGTTCTGTGAATCGGCACTTAAGTCTGGACCGAGATTCAATTTTCCAAGCGAGACGAGAACCCCTCCAACAAGAACGGTCACCAGGATCGAAGGATAGACAATCCGCCCGATCAGGTTCAGGTTCTCGCGTTTTTTCTGATATGCCTTTTTGACATTTTCATCCTTCTCATCTTCGCTTCGTTTTTCGATTCGGATGCTGATCGTTTCCAGGAAGACGATCGCTGCCGACATGAGATAAGCTGCGTAGAAGAGATATTCCATCGCCACGGTGTAACCGATTTGCGGGAGTGAGTCGGCCAGACTCAAATGGAAGAAAGCCGTGGTAAGCAGCGCCGTGGAGCCTACTCCAAGACGTTCGGAATGTCCCAACGGTAGGAAGAAGGTGATATAGGCCAGGATCAACGTGAACAATAACGGCAGAAGACTCTTGATAATGAACTGGAGCGAGTTCCTTTGCACTTCAATGCCAACGTTGATAAGCGAGAAATCAGTGGATGTATTGCGCCCGAAATTCTGCGGGTTCCCCAATGTGGATGTTGTGGAGAAGATGCTTTCCTGCGCGCTTGCTGTGGTCACTCGCCAACCCGCCAGAGCGTTGAAGGCGCCATTATCTTCGAAATGTTTCCGAAGTGCATCCTCGTTCCGGTATTGCATTCCGATACGGTCTACTACATATTGGATAAAAGTGGTTGTGGCATCCTGGTTGCGGAATTGAACGCTTAATGCCTGTCTATCGAACGGGTATTCGTAAAAATAAAACGGATTCTTGAACGTGCCGGTCACGCGATAAGTCACCGTGGTAATGCCATTTGTTGTTTCGGGTTCACGTATCGGCTCATAGGAACTATCGTCCACACTGACCGCGTTGGTAAACACAAAGGAAGCCGGTTTGAAGTTCGGATCCTGAGAGTTGGCGCGGTAGCGGAACCAGAGATAAAAATCCATAACATAGGTGGATGTCTTGATATCCACATCGTGGATGTCGATCATATCCACGCCGGCATACACCACATTGGCCACATAGACATATTTTCCATAAACGGTGGTGATACGTCCCTTTACCAGTTGTTCCTGCAGATCATCACGCTTGAATTGTTCGGGCAGGCTGATCGGTTCGAACTGGGTCATGGCAGAGATCAACTGTCCGTTCTGGTAGACGCCGAAACGCGCTGTGCCGACCGAATTCCGTGATGGGTCAAAGTACAACGGTCCGGCGATGCCTTGCGCTCCGTTGACCGGCGAATCCATCCCGCGCAGGGACTCATATAACTTCTCACGATTGGATTTGATATCGCTGTCACTTAGGTCGACGCGCATCGCGGCAGTGACAACGGCCAGTGTGGCATCATATCCGTTTACCACTTTGTTGCCGGGGTCGCTTCGGTAGTAATTGTTATTGGCGATCGAAGCAGCACTATCCGTTTGAGGGTGGACCTTGCGGTAATCCGAAAGGAATTGATGGGCGAAACGACTGGCACTGTCGAAGATGACAGAGGATGTAGTTAGAATGCCGTCTGTCAGTGCCCCTGCCTGGTTCTTCTCTTCGCTGTTGGTACCCATAACTGAGACGAAGTCGGGGCTGTTGATGTTGTCTGCGCCGAGGGTCGGGTAAGACAGTCCCTTTTGATTCATCCTTACGATCAGTTCGGAAGTGGCTGTTACATCGGCAGCGATGAAGATCGCACCCGGGTTGTTCTTCGTTGTATCTGCGGTAACGAAATCGGCGACGATCCCCTCCAATTCCTCGTTGCTTGCCGTTTCACTGACTTGCTGGCGGAAAGTGATGCGACCGCCCAACCCGGTAAATGTGTTGGCAAATGTCTCTGCCAGTTTTCGGTCATAGGTGCGTGAGGAGAAAATGACGCTTGCCGTTTCCTGCTTTTGGACCTTTCTTAAGTAATTCGCAAGGTAGGCTGCCTGTGTTTCAGCCGTATAGGTGATGTTAAAGTAGGAGGGGTGGGCTTTCAACAAATCGGCATTGACAGGAATCACTGCCACTGCAGGAAGCGATTCACGGTCATACACTTGTGCCGCCGCCCGCGACGTCTCGATCGTGGAGTGACCAATGACGGCCAAAGCGTTGCTTGACGCGACATCCAGAGCCACAACCTGTGCGGTTTGTTCGTCACCTCCATCCTTATAGGGGAGGATTTGTACGTCAATCCCATGGGCCTTCATCTGGTCAGCGGCCAGTTTTACGCCCGCATAGATCGATTGCGGGTCCGGGTTCCCGACGGTGCCGAAATCGTTTTCAACGACCGCGATGGTGATGGTCTTCCTCTGCCCGGATGAAAAGCTGCCGGTGCAATTGGTGATCAAGCTGGATAGAAAAAATGTAAGGAAGAGCGCAGACAAAAACTTCGTTCGGATCATGGATTTGCCTCTGAAATAGCGATAACTGTTAGGATAGTTTAGCATCAAGACGCCAGTACCCTAGTACTGGCGCTTTTCAAATCCCCAACAGTTTC
>CAZKSG010000206.1:0-3196 GCA_964555335.1 uncultured Anaerolinea sp. | reverse complement strand
CCCAACAGTTTCGAAATCAGGGCGCCGGCCACTTGATAATTGCCGGCTCTGAAAATCCGTGTTTTTCGACTGTGTACAGCTTGCCGGAGGATGGCGAGGCGCATCCCGCCTCATCCTTGACCGTGTAGCTGGTGGAATATTGATCCGGATAGGAATCTGTCCACCAGATATACGCGCCATCCTGGCAGACGAACAATTCGAGCAGGTAGCCGCGGTCTTTATCTTTGGTCATTACCATCTGATCCCAGGTAATGGTGACCTTGTTGCCATCCCGCACTGCGACCACATTATGAGGGGGGCCATACTGGTTGCTGCCAATGGATTGCAGGTTGAGTTCTTTATAGCCCACTGTGGAAACATCACCGACTACGTCCACCACCGATGGTGCGACCCAACAGAAATAGTTCAGCTTGTCGAATTTCACATATAACCATTTGCTGTAGATAAAGCGTCCGCGTACGCTGCCCACATCGCCAGAGTACAGGTCCGCTGCATGGATGTAGGCAACAGAGGGTCCATACCGGCAATGTGCCTGCTTGTTGACCGTCACAGCGGGAAAGGCAAAGGTGGGGGTTGCAGTAACTGTGAATGTAGGCGTAATCGTCGGTGTGTCTGTAATTGTGGCCGTCAGGGTGGGTGTGAATGTTTCAGTCGGCGTGAACGTCAACGTGGGTGAGGACGTTTGAGTCCAGGCTGCGGCGGTGGCAGTGATGGACGTTGCTGTCAAAGTCGCTTGTTGTTCCGGCGATGGCGCACAGGCTGTCGCCAGCAATACAAATAACAAAAGGATTCTCAAACTCATTTTAATTTTCATGTCCAGTTCTCCAGAAATGCGACCATGTTTTTTCCAAGTACTTCATTGGCATAGCCTCCCTCCATCACAATGACGGTAGGAAGCCCAAGAGATGCGATCTGTTTGCCTATTTCGGCGATCCCGTCTGTCGTGACCTTGATGGTCCCCAGCGGATCGTCGGCATAAATATCCATCCCAACAGAGACGACCAGATATTGAACCCCATTGGTGCGGATAATACTCAGCGCCTCTTCCAAAGCCGACAGATAGCGCGCGTCATCGGTGCCTTTTTCCAGCGGAAAGTTTTTGTGATAACCAAACCCTCTGCCGGACCCTGCTTCATTGGCATAGCCCCAGTAATGAGGATACTCAAACTCCGGGTCTGCATGGATGGAGATCGTCAGCACATCGTCACGCTTGTAAAAAATATCCTGCGTGCCATTGCCGCAGTGATAGTCAATATCCAGCAACGCCACCCTGCCTTTGGTGGTAAGCCGGTTTGCAGCGACCGCGGCATTGTTGATGAAACAATACCCGCCTGCGTAATCTTTCCCTGCATGGTGACCTGGCGGACGGCACAGAGCAAAGGCAACAAGTTCTCCACCGGCGATCCATTCTGCAGCGCTCAAGGCACAATTCGCGGATGCCAACGCAGCTTGATACGTCCCTTCGACGATGCAGGCGCTCAAGTCCATCATATAGTAGCCCGCGCGCCCGAGCAGTGATGTCGGTTTTTGGGGATGCCGTCGAAGAGCGAACGTGGCCGGCAACAGTGTGGATTTATCTTTGGCATTTGTGTCCAGCCATTCGGTCCAGCATGAAGCGAGGAAGTCGATGTATTCCTTGTCGTGTACTGCATAGATGGGGTCGAGTCCAAAATCCTCCGGCTCGGAAATATCCGCCCACTCCGTTTGCCCGAGTGCGTGCAGGATGCGGTCCATCCGGTCTATATTTTCCATGTAGGGTGTGCGCAGTCCACCATCGAAGACTTCAAATGGCGGCTCGTGCCTGCGATGCACTTCTGAATAGAAGACCTTCATCGTTCCTCCGTAAGAATTGGTGGAATAATTGTATCAATAGAACGGAGGACTCATGGACGTAATTGAAGCCATTCATCAAAGACATTCACAGAAAAAAGTCAAACCGGACGCTGTTCCGCGTGAGTTGATCGAAACGATTCTCGACGCTGCTGTTCAGGCACCGAACCATTACAAAGTACGACCGTGGCGATTTGTGGTGTTGACCGGGGATGCACTCAATAAATTGGGAGACACAATGTCTGCTTCGTTGCAGGAACGACATCCTGAATTTCCTCAAGAAGCCTTTGATAAGGCCCGTGCAACTCCGCATCAGGCGCCGGTTGTTATAGCAGTCGGTGTGGATAAACCCAGTGAAGCGAAGGTTTCAGAGATCGAGAACATGGTGGCAGTGGCTGCGGCGACCGAAAATCTCCTGCTGGCTGCGCATGCAGTAGGGTTGGGGGCAAAATGGCGCACCGGTGAATGGGCAACGGACGTGAAGGTGAAGGAATTCCTTGGTTTTCAGCCCGACCAGCACTTGATCGCGTTTGTCTATTTGGGATATCCCGAAACGGCAATGGAATATCCCCCAAGACCATCGTTTGAAGATCGAACGGTGTGGATGAGTTGATGGAAGAAGAGCGACGGGTCCAAAGAACTCATCGCTCTTTGTTTCTTTACTTTATTCCCATCTCTTTTAAAACTTTCATCATTAAGTCGGGTCTGTCTGTCATAATTCCATCCACTCCCCATTCAATATATTGTTTCATTAGGTCCGGATCGTCTACGGTCCAGGGTTCAACGACAATATTTTTGGCATGGGCTTCACGGATGAAGCGCTTCGTCATGATCGGGATGTTCAGCGACTCGGCCGGGTCGTACGGTGGTTGGATGGATTCGTAGTGCGGGATGACGAGTCCGCTGAGAAAAATCTTGCCAAGCAATACGAACCGTGTCACTTCACCGCGCGAAGCAGATGTGGCTGTCTCAGGACATGTCTTGCGAAAGTTCTTCATCGCTTCATCATGAAAGGAGGCGATCACAACCCTGCCTTGCATGTGGTGTGCTCGGATCAGTTCACATAATGGTTTGTCGATTGGGTTATTCGTCAATTTGATCTCGATCACATAGCGCATCTGCGGAAACTTCGTGAATAGTTCGTCCAGTGATGGCACCTGAATTCCCTGCCCGCGATACGGGAATGTGCTTCCACCGTTGTTCGTCCATTGATAGGCTGCATCCAGTTGTTTAAGCTCGTCGAGGGTTAGGTCTTCGATGAGCCCTGTGCCATTGGTGGTGCGGTCTACTTTTTCATCATGCATCAGGACAATTTGATTATCTTTTGTGATATGGGCGTCCATCTCGAGCACGTCGGCCCCAATCT
>CAZKSG010000205.1:0-7968 GCA_964555335.1 uncultured Anaerolinea sp. | reverse complement strand
ATGCCAGGTCATCCCAGAACGCGGAAAAGACCAAAAACATGGGCAACAGTTTTGCCCACATGAGCGCAATGTTATGCAAACGGTTCGTCTCGAAGATTCGATCCCACCAGATATACAGGAGAACGTAGGTGACAAGATGCAAAAGTACGAGCAGCGGAACGAGAATATTGAGCGGCAGCAAGAGGATCGGCATGAAGAAAAAGGCAAATGCCGGGGAATATGGGAAATGATATTCCAGGACATCAAGCGAGCCCTTGAGATAAATGTCTTCCCGAGCCTGGAAATGTTGAGCAGCAGGGATGTAGGAAAGCTGTAGGTCTGCTGAAACTTGTGCTCCCTGGGAGATCGACTCAGGTTGCAGAGCATCGCTGAACAGGAAGATCTGGATTGCCAGCCTTAGTACAGCGTATACGATCGCTGCGATCAGCGCGACACGATAGGCTTTCGACCTTGACCAGCATTCGCGAATACTGTTCAATGTTCATTCGTCCTTGGGTTTTAAACGACTGGTCAGGTCACGTAACTGCACAAAGGAAATTGGCTTGATCATGACAAAATCGGCCATTTCACCATACGTTTCACCCATGCGCGCATCGGCGGTTGTAATGATGACCAGAGTCTTTGCGAGGTGTTCCTCTTTCTTGATCACATTCGATAGCAGATCGCCGCCAGAGATGTGCGGGATGTGCATATCCAGCAAAACCAGAAAGGGAGGTGGTCCGTTTTTCAATCGTTGTTCAGCGGACTTTCCGTCTGCGATGTGCTCCACCTCAAAACCAACGCCGCGCAATGCTTCTGCGAAAATATTGGCAAGGTCTTCGTCGTCTTCGATAATTAAGGCAAGAGTGTTCATACGAGTATTTGATCCTTTTCGATTGATCCGCTACTGACTAAGGGCAGTGTAATGATGAAGTTGGTCCCAACATCCAGTGTGCTTCGTACTTTTATGTCGCCATTCATCAATGTGACCAATTGCTTGACAATGGACAACCCCAGCCCGAATCCTCCATGTACGCGTGTAGTCATTCCCTCCACCTGACGGAAAGTTTCAAAAATATGTGGAATTTCCGTTTCGGGAATCCCGCGGCCGGTATCCATCACTTCGATACCCCATTTGTATTCGCTCAAGTGTAATAGCTTTACATTGACCGAACCTTTGTCGGTAAATTTGACTGCATTGTTTACCAGATTGACCAGGATCTGTTGCAAGCGGGCTGCATCTCCGTTTAACGATTCAGGGAGGCTGTCCTCGATTTCACTGGTTAAGGTCAACCCTTTGTCTGACGCGGTTTTATCCATGACGCTGTGAAGATTTTCAAGCAGTTCAGACGGACGAAAAGGCGCCATCTTGATGGTCAATTTTCCGGCTTCCATTTGCGCCTGGTCAAGCAGATCGTTGATCAATCCTAACAGACGCTGCGTATTCTTCATGATGCGATCCGCCATATTGACCTGTTTCTCGTTCATCGGCCCATAAATGGATTCCCGGAACATTTCAGCATAGCCCAAAATGGCGTTCAATGGCGTACGAAGTTCATGCGACACGATCGCCACGAAGGTGCTCTTGAGTTTTTCCACTTCGGCTTCGCGGGTAAAGTCACGGAATACGGTCACGGTACCGATGTTTTCATTCCGATTGTTGTAAACCTGTGCTGCACTTACGGAGAGAGTTTTTCCACCCCACTCGACGCGGAATCCAATAGGTTGGGTCTCGTGCTCCATCATGGCATACAACAACCCGCGGCTCTTTGATACGAGTCTGGGATGCTCGATCAGCTCGCGAAAATTCTTCCCAGTGATCAGTTCCAGCGGAATTTCCAACATTCCCCTGATGGCAGGGTTGGCCATCGTGGCGTTCCATTGCCTGTCGAATACAATCACGCCATCAGCGATGGAATTCAGGATGGCCTGGTTGCGTCCTGCTTCGACGCGTTCGCGGTCGAGAGATTCGGCAAGAGCTTGAGTGCGCTCCGTGACAACCTTATCCAAATTGGCATTGATGCTGCGTAGTTCGCTTAACGTCTGCTCGAGGCTGCGTGCAGAGAGCCAGGAAGCCAAGGCAACCAGAAAAAAACCGATGATCGCTGGGAAATTAGGAATGATTCCGATCGACAAAGCAAGAATAGAGATCATGGCACTGCTCACCGTACTAAAAATAAAACTAGCTCCCGGTGAAAGCAGCATACTGGCCATAACGATCGGAATCGTGAAGAGGAACAGGGAACGTCCGTCTACAAGTTCTTTTGTGGAATCTGAAAAATAGAAGATGGCAGTTAATAAGAGCAGGAAGAGAAGCGATGCCCACCTTCCAGACAATCGCCGGTTTAACTGATAAATGGCAAGTATCCCAAGAATCAGTACAAACGTTCCTGCCAGTAACAACTGGGTTTCTGATTCGATTACCCCGGGATCGACTACTGTGTTGATCGAGATGGCGATTAATGCGACAATGGCGGCGACAAGTGTACTTAGCAGGATGATATTAAGTAGGCGCCGTCTACGCGAGTCATCCGGGTCAGAGACGGGAACGTTTAGAAGATCTTCGAGAAGTCTTTTCATGTTTTTATTGAGTTATTGCAAGCGCACAGATCACGGCAGAACGAATCACCAGACTGGGGTTGTATAGGCACTTCCCGATCCAGAGCGGGGGATAGGGCTGCTCCATGTGCTCCCGCAACCAGCGCGCTCCATTTTTGAAAACAGATTTTGGAACTTTGGCAACTTTCTCGTCCCATGTCCACAGCGCCTGTATTGCATACGCTGTCTCTTCCGCGGTCGGTAGATAAGTACCCCAGGAACCATCCTTGTTTTGTGTATTAAGAAGCCATTGCACCGATTCGGCAACCAGCTCATTTGCAAACCCTGCACAGGCGATCACCGCATGGGCTGTTGCATAATAAGGTGACGAATGCCATTTATCCACCCAGAATGGATGCTGTCCTCTTGCCTTATGCAGGAAGGTCAACACTTTTTGGACCGATGCATTCCGTTGGTCGAGCCCTGCCTGACCCAACGCGCCGAGCACATGGATGTTGGCGCTAATGGAAGGATTCGCTTCCAGGTCGAAACAACGGAAATGATCCTTCTCCTCATAGATCAGCACACTGGCGAGATCCTTCTCACAGTCAAAGCGCAGCAACGTATCATACACCAACCCGGTGTCATCACTATCTTTCACCGAATATTCCGCCGCAAAGCCAACGCCTTGCTTTGGCTGCCAGGCCTTCGAAAGAAAATCAATATGTGGTTTAAGTTTGCTATTCTTCTTTAGATCGGGGATGAAACTGAGATTCCACAACGCCCAGGCGATCTCGAACACATCAAAAGGGGCCACATTCGGCATACCGCCGTCGGGCTTGATAACATGTCGCAGATAGTTTAGCGATGCTTCATCGCCCCGCTTGATATACGTGGCAAAATAGGCTGTTGCCGATGGACTGACCCCCACGGAACCGTTACTCTCTTGCAGGTTCTTAATATCAAGCATGTGCTTGCCATCGAGTCCTGCCATTTCAGCGGAGAAGGCCATCGTGACATGCCTGCTGATCATGTTGTCTTTGAGATACGAGAGTTTCTTTGCACGCTGTCTGGATAGACGTCCCAGGATGCGGTCCCCCTGTTTTTTGATGATGCCCAGTTTTTCTGCTTCTGCTGCCAGAGTGGGTGCGATCATTTCGAAGCCGACGGTTGCTCCATTGGGATCAGATTGGAGTCCTTGCGTTGCACCACTGACGATCCTCTCGAGGGCAAATTTTCCTCTTTCGATCTGCATCTTGTCATGCCCGCGACGTCCTTGATAGGAGAGGGCGATCATCGCCGCCAAGGTGCAGAGTACGCGATCATGATAATACGTAGGCGCAGCGGCACCCCATGACCCATCAGGTAATTGATGTTCGGCAAGCCAGGCCAATGACCGACTACTCAAGCTCCAATCGACATCTCCAAGTCGAGCCGCCCAGGCAGTGTCGTAGGCGGTACTGCCCATGTGACCGGGGCCAATTTCATCAATTAGTTTAGCGATCAGGTCCGTCATTGATCGCCTCCATAAGTTGAGGTATCCACAGGTCAGACTTCAAAAAGCCAACACCCAGAGCCAGGTCTTTATTCCCGCGATAGTACTTTCTAAGCCACTCAAGTTGATCGGCAGGCAGCTTTGTGTAGTCCGGTTCCGGCATTCGGCGCACATACAAATGGTCGTACAAGATGGAACGCAACTGGCGTTCCGTCATATACGGGGAGGGGCTGACCGAAAAATACAGGTCTTCTGCGCCCGTCGAAAGCAATGGCATATCGAACGCGCTGAATTTATCGAAGCCAATGAACAGGCTTACGGGCGGCAACTCTTCACCATAATATTTGCGGACCAGCGTTTGCCTATCGGGCACGGCCCCCTGTGCGAGGTAGTGTTCCACAGAGAGACGCGCGACGGTATCCACCGCTTCATCTGCAAATACACCGAAGAAAAGGTGAAAGCCATTATTATGTTTTGTGGCTTCGGTCACGTCGTACATGGATTTCAAGGCGTATTCATATTCAGTGCCCGTTAGCACATCCCTGTAATCCCCGTAGAAGCGCACTTTTACATTTTGTTGGGCAAAAAAATCGCGGTAGCTCGGGTCTGTAGCGGTTCGCACCAACCCGTCGATGCCGACCCGTTTGGTATAGTCATCTCCTCGCTGCATCAACTCACGTCCGAATACAGGTGCCAGGATCGTACGGATCCCATGGTTAAAAATCATCCTGCAAAGGTCCACATGATTGCGGATTGACTCGCCCATGTACGCTTCGATAAAGTCATGCCCGATCTTATCTGCATGTTCAAGCATGAACCAGCGCCGTGTCCCGTTGACAGGGAACACGCAGACCTTTTGTCCGGTTGCCCGTACGAGGGCGGCAACTTCCTCGGTGGGGAGTTGCAGGAAATGTTCCAGTGGAATCATCGGTTTCTCCGAAAGCGCAACAGAATTGAGGGCATCTGAAGCAGGAATGCAGGTAGGGTTGGATTTATCCCGTTGACCGGATGGAAATCTATGAACTATCCGTGATCAACCAGACATGGCGATACGTTTTGCGGTTCTGGATGCGAAGCCCGCCATGGTGACCATCAGATGATTCGTATCCTCCAGATGGAATCCCAGGCGGCGTTTGACATCATACGCACCTGTCCCAAAGCGCACCAATCGTACATTATGCTCGAATGCTTCCTGTAATGCGGCATAGAGCAAAAAGAAATATCCGCCGGGGACATCATCTTCCAAGCCAAGCCCGGTGGCGAGTTGGAACTGGTTGTCGCGTACCACTGCACCGCAGCCGGCCAGCTTTCCCTCTTTATAGATCTCGAGCCATGTTCCGTCGATCATTGAAAAATTTTCGAGTAAGCCACGCATCCATGGATTAGGTGCAGAACCGTGCCAGATAGAAACATTTGTGATCAATTCGAGAGCCTTATCTACATCGGGAACGGTCTTGTGTTTTACGAGGGTAATGCCATTTTCCTCGGCTTCTCTCAGGCTTTTCTTGTAATGTTGCCGGTCTTTCTTGTTACCCTTTTCCAGGTATTCCTCAAAGCTAGTCCATTCCAGAGGCATATAGGTCCCCGGCTCGGAAAGCGTGATCGGTTCGTACCCTTCCGGCCAGGACCGGTAATTCACCTGTTCGGTGAGCAGGTAATCAAATATCAAAAAGGAACATTTCTGCTTTTTGAATTCATCCTGCGCGGCAAGGGCAAGTGTGGAAAGAGCCTGGTCACGGAGTGGTTCCCCCGGCAGCAGCAAAGCAGATGTATCGGCTAGAGGCGAGCGACAGACAAGCAGCGGCCTGCGCTTGAGGATGGATGCCATGAAGCGGCGCGCCGCCTCCGGGAGGGGCAGCGGCTCATTATGGATGCGGAACAGTGCTGTACTGGCAACCGGCGTTTTGCCATCCCAGGCCACCAGATAGGTTGGCGTACATTCCGTCATGGCGCGTTCGCCGAACTGATACCATTTATGGCTTTGAAACCCGCGCCCGGCAGCCACGCGGTTCCAAACCTCAGGGTCTATTTCATGGATACTATTGTATTTCTGAAGGGTTAACTTTGTCATTTTTGCTCCGCACAATTCCATTTTACATGAGTCGAATCAAATTATGAAAATCCTGTTTCCATCCTTGCAGAAGTGCAAGCCATTGCCATCTCATTACGAAATGCTCAAGATGCCTGCCTATGGCAACTCCGATTGTATAATTCCAATGGAAAAACAGTATGAGAAATTATACCTTTCGTCTGACCTCCGGGCAGGACTTGTTCAACGCAATTGAAATGTTCGCAAGAGAGAAGGGAATCGAAGCGGGCTGTGTTTTAAGCGGTGTGGGTAGTTTGACGCACTATACATTACGTTTTGCCAACCGGGCGGTCTGTGCCGAGGCGGATGGCTTTTTCGAGATCGTCTCCACGACGGGAACTGTTTCGCTCCACGGTTCCCACATCCATATCTCCATTTCCGATGAACAGGGGCGTACGATCGGTGGGCATTTGATGGCAGGTTGCAGGATCTATACCACAGCTGAAATTGTCATTGCAGTATTTGATGATGTCATCTATAAGCGGGAATTTGCAGAGGACTCTGGGTATGATGAACTGGTCGTACAAAACCGATAGAAGCCGACCTCAGGCTTGTTCCTTTAGTACGTTTAGGAATTGTTCCTGATTTCGGACGGTTTCTTTAAATCCCAGGCGTTTTCCCAGGCGGGTCAATTGCGGTGGGTCAACGTATGTACTGGCAAGGATCTCCTCCTGCCCAAGTACTTCGTTGGCATTGCCATCGAGCAAAACTGTCCCTTGTGACAATGCAATGACGCGCTCGAAATTCTCGGCGCAAAAATCAATGTCGTGAGTGATGGTGATGACCGTTTTCCCACGTTCGCGCAAGGCTCTGATCACATTCGCGATGCGTGCCACATTGGCGGCATCCTGCCCGGTGGTGGGCTCATCGAAGATGACAATGGGTGTGTCCATGGCGATGACCGATGCCAACGCGACCATCTTACGCCAGGTTGCAGAGAGATCATACGGATTCATCTCCGTCTTGTCAGAGAGTTCCGTCATCGCCAGCGCATCTTTGACCAACGCCTGGATCTGGTTGCCAGTATAGCCAAGGTTCTTTGGCCCGAACGCCACCTCGACCCCCACATTCTTGGAGAATAATTGTTCATCAGGATTCTGGAAGACATAGCCCACTCTGCCCGCCAATTTGGCAACCGAATGTTCCTTTGTATTCCAATCACCGATCATGACTTGCCCACCTGTCGGTTGTAAAAGTCCGTTCAGATGTTTGACGAGCGTTGTCTTCCCCGCGCCATTTTGTCCCACAATGGCAACCTGCTCACCCGCTTCGATTGCGAGCGAGATACCTCGCAATGCGATGACACCTGAGGGATAGGTGAATTGCAGATCAGAAATTTGGATATTCACCGGGAAAATCCCTCCGCTGCTTCATCCAGCGTAACAGGTAGATCTTCCTTCTTCCACAATCCCAACTTCCTGGCTTCCCGTGCCACAGATGTGTAGCGCGAAATCCCAAAACCTTTCCCTTGCAGCAGGTCAGATGTCAGTACTTGGGAGGGTGTGCCTTCGAGCAATATTTGTCCCTCATGAAGTGCAATAACGCGGTCGGCAAATTGGGCGATCCATTCCACTTTGTGTTCTACTACTAGTACCGTCATGCCGCGTTCCGCCATCGTGCGGATCACGCTGAAGACTTCGCGTGTACCAATAGGGTCCATCTGCGACGTAGGCTCGTCGAGCACGAGAACCCTGGGTTGCATGACCAGGATGGATGTCAGCGCGACGCGTTGCTGTTGCCCGCCCGAGAGGGAATACGGGGAGCGGTCTGCCAGGTCGGAGATGCCGGTCAGTTTCATCGCCTCTTCCACGCGAGACCTCATTTCATCCAGCGGCACGCCGATATTTTCCAAGCCAAATGCCAGTTC
>CAZKSG010000204.1:0-7981 GCA_964555335.1 uncultured Anaerolinea sp. | reverse complement strand
CAATTCCAGTAAAAATCGAACCGCCAAATTCAACATTCTTAAAGCGTCCATGATTCACTCCAATTTAGTTCTTCTGTAATCCAGCCACCAAAGCGGATACCAGCCTTCGAAAACTTTCATCGCAATCCTGCGGCAGACCGAAACCGCCCGCCACTTCGAGCGTGGCAAATCCGTGCACCATGCTGCGGAAAGCACGCAAGCCATGAATAGCGTCCTCGCCCTGCAATCCCAGCGACGCCATGATCGCCAAGCCAACTTTCATCGTGCGTTCTTCTTCGTGTTGAAGATTTGGGTCTTGAACCGTCTGCGTGCCTGACGAGCGCAGCGTAGACATATACAAACCGGGATATTCTTTGACATAGCTGCGAAACGCCTGCGAAGCCTCCATGAAAAGCTCCGCGCCACTTTTACCAATGGCAGCCGCGCCCAATCGGTCGGCGAGCAACTTGGCATTGAGCACCGAAAGTTCCTGCTGCAAACCGGTCAGCCCATCGACATGGTTGTACAACGACGGCGTTTTGATATTGAGCTTCTCCGCAAGGCGATTGAGTGTTAGTGCCCGCACGCCTTCCGCATTGAGAATTTCCACGGCGGCTTGCACCACCGCATTTTTATCGAGTCGAATACGAGCTTTACGTGGCATGGTTATCCCTTCAGTGACTTCATGAAATCGAGAATGAGCGGCACTGTCACTTCGGGCATTTCAGCATGTGGATAGTGACCCGCACCATCAATGATTCTGTACTCGCCGCGCACGGCTTCTGCTACACGTTTGGCTTCAGCGGCGGGATTTTTGAAATCGGGATCTTTGCTGCCCATCAACACTAAAGCGGGTTGCTTCACCATCGGCATGCGTTCACCGGAGGAAACCTTCGATGCACGCAGCATTGCCATCACGGCTTCGAGTCGTCCGGGTTGTTTGATATTTTCATACAACGCGGAAATATAGCTGTCAAAATCTGCAGGCGTGCGGGTGGGATACAACGACGTGTAATATTTTTTCCACATCGATGCTCCCCACGGGCGGGCGAATAGGATCGACAACAGGAAGACGAGCGGACCATTACTATCGCCGTCGACAAATGGATCGACGAGGATCATCCCGCGAACGCAATCAGGCGCCTCGACTGCCGACCAGATGGCTGCCCCGCCTCCCATGGAGGTTCCCACCACGGTAGCGGGTCCTACGTTCAATTCACGAATAAGAGCGATGATGTCCTCACCAATCGCCGCTACGGAATAATCATCCCAATTTTCACTCGTCTCGCCGTGACCACGTACATCCATCGTGGCTACACGATACCCTGCCTTGGCCAACTCGGGAACCAGGAAGCGATACTCACCGCGCACATCGCCCAGGGATGGAACACACACAACCAAAGCACCCTCACCAGTAACATCGTATGCAATCTGTCCATTTTTGTAGTTGAAAAACTTTGTAGACACCGTTATCTCTCCTGTTTACTAATTATATTAGTATTTTAACTAATATAATTAGTTTTGTCAAGACCGCACTTTGGAAGAGTTGATGGTTTTTGGCACTTAAATTCAATGGAGATATGCAATAATGGATCCAGTCTTTCTAGAGTAATAAATGGAACGACAAGGAGAATTAAGATGAGTGATCAGGATATTAAGAGAGAAGAAGAAAAAATAAAAACAGAAACCGGACAAAAAGAAAACATTCCCAAAGCCTTGCACTTTGGCATAAGTATGCTTTACATTCTATTCATTGCGTTGGCTGCTCCCGGTGCATTATGGTTCGCTGAAACTACAAATGCCATATGCATATTTACAATTGGGACAATTCTCGCCATTATTTTTTCAAGATACTATATTAATGACAAAAACCTAAAGGCAGGCTTTGCAATTCTATTCACACCGGCTATAGTTGGGCTTCTCTTGTTAGCGTTACAAATGCTGTAAATTTTCCCCATCTGACACATCGACTTCCAGAAATCAACTTTCTACATAGACCGAGTCCACAATTCCTACAATGACCGAGATCACACACCCATCGGGATTCTTCAATACCTGGCGAGCACCATTTCCTTCACGATTAACCAAGACCGTATCACCTATCCCTGCGTGAGTGTTATCCAGGGCGATAAAGTCATCTTCTGGCGCGGGCATTTCACCGTCCATAACCAACGGTTGGACAACCAACAGTCTACGGCTCTTGTAATGCGGATGGCCGATGGTGGTGACGATGGTGCCGACAACTTTACCTAAAATCATCTAAAACCTTTGTGCTCCTTCGTGTCCTTTGTGGTTAATGCATCTACGTAAACTGATTTTGCCCGGCTTTCAACGTATAACTAAACTCGCCATCAGGTTTGACTTCCAACTCATCGACAATACCCACCAATGCCAGGTCGATCGGCACAAATCTTTCGTCACGCATTGCCAGCGCTGCCTCACGCGAGCGGACCATCACACACAAGTCACCCGGACCTGCATGGACTACATCTGCAGCGACCTGCAAAATGCCAATCGGTTCCAGCCTTTTATTGAGAGGCTGAACAATCAGCAACTTGACACCCTCCGTGCCGGGATATTTGATCGTGCAGATCGCAGTGCCTTTGACGCGTCCAAATAACATTATTTCAACCCTATGCCCTTGACGACGCGATGAATGATCGCATCCAACAACTTCGCATCCACTTGATCGCCAAGTTTGGCGACCACTGCAGAGCGAATCCGTTGCTCGACGGGAAGGATCTTCGGCTGTGCCTCTGTCGGTCGAGAGTCCGCTGAAGAGATGGAAGCAACTTTCGGCTTGGTATGAGGCGTGCTTACTGTCGAGAGATATGGACGGATTGGCGCAGCCGGAGGCAACTCTGCATGATCAGTGATGAGTTGGAATCCCAATTGTCTGGCCTTTTCATAGGCAAGCTCGGTCAACACAACATCATCTGTCACTTGCAGCGACTTTTTGCCGCCGCGGAACAGGTCCTCGATATCCTTCTCGGTGTAAAACTGTTTCGGCATGATTGAATGAAGTAACGATTTCAGTCGCTGCTACTTTTCCGACCGTCCACCAAAGCTGCCCTTGCTCGATTGCGGCAATATCATCTCTACGTCGCTATGCGGGCGCGGGATGACGTGCACCGAAGCAAGCTCGCCGACACGTTTTGCTGCTGCAGCTCCGGCATCGGTCGCCGCCTTGACTGCACCCACATCACCACGCACCATCACAGTGACATAACCACCGCCTACGTATTCTGAACCGATCAAGATCACGTTCGCAGCCTTAACCATGGCATCGGCAGCTTCGATCGCGCCGACCAGGCCTTTTGTTTCCACCATACCAAGAGCGATCAATGAGGGATCAACAGCCATGTTCATTCCTTTCTAAAAACGACTTTGCCTTCGACTTCCAACGAGTCAATGATCGACATGATAACCGCGTCGACCGGCGTATCTTTTGTGATATTCGTCTGCCGCGCCGAGGACCCTGCGGCAGTGAGGACGAGATCGCCCACACCTGCATCCACTGTATCCACTGCAACATATGGCTTGCCCGATGGTGCACCCGTCTCATCAGTTTGACGCAGGATGAGTAATTTTCGTCCATGCAATTTTTCATCCTTGATCGTGGATACAGTTGTACCGATCACTTTTGCTATCAGCATACATACTCCATTAATAACTCTTGGATGACGAACCCGCTTCTTTCGCAGCCGAGTCCTGCCCGCTCGGGCCCTGAATGATCTTCACCCCGGCGCTCGCACCGATACGCGTGGCGCCTGCCTTGATCATACTCGCCGCATCCTCAAACGTGCGAACCCCACCCGAAGCCTTGACACCCATCTGCGGGCCTACGGTTTTGCGCATCAACTCCACATCATGAACCGTCGCTCCCCCACCTGCGAATCCCGTGGACGTTTTGACAAAGTCCGCGCCTGCTTCTTTTGAGATCAATGATGCAATCGTCTTCTCTTCATCGGTCAGCAATGCCGTTTCGATGATAACTTTGACGATAATCCCATGAGAGTGCGCAGCGTTCACAACGCCTCGAATATCCTTTGCCACGGTATCCAGGTCGCGCGCTTTCAACGCGCCAATATTGATGACCATGTCGATTTCGGTCGCACCCTGCCTGATAGCCGTTTCAGTCTCAAAGGCTTTTGTTTCAGAAGATGTTGCTCCAAGAGGGAAGCCGATCACGGTGCATACTTTGGCGGAAGAGCCCTTCAATAATTCTGCACAGAGGCTTACCCAGGTTGGGTTCACACAGACAGAGGCAAAGCCATACTTGCGCGCTTCAAAACAAAGCTGTGCAACTTCCTGCTGTGTGGCATCTGGCTTAAGCAGCGTGTGGTCGATATATTTCGCAAGATTCATATCCTGCGGAATGACTCCCAACGTGGAGGACAATCTCTCCGCCCCAGCGTTGACCACGTTTCCCATTCGATCAGTACAAACACGGACACAAAGTCCATCAGCGCAATCAAATTTACATTGGAATCCCTCAGGTGTACCGGCACGCGCTTCCTCTTCAGCCATGGCTGCCAGCACTTCGTGAGTGATAATCTCTACAAGTTGCTCTACCAGTTTCTTATCAGGTTTCATTGTTCTCTATTTCAGGTATCTCTTTTCCACCGATTTTATCTTATCGACGCGCGGTTGGTGACGTCCGCCGCCGAACTCGGTGGTCAGCCAGGTTTTGACAATCTGCTTCGCCAGATTTACGCCGATCAACCCGGCGCCAAGGGTCAACACATTCGTATCATTGTGTTCACGGCTGTTGTTGGCAGATGAAATATCATATGCCATCCCTGCCCGCACGCCCGGGACCTTGTTCGCGACAATGCAGCTACCGATCCCCGCACCGTCGATCATGATCCCCCGCCAGGCATTGCCCGAACTGACAGCTTGCGCCACTGCATGTGCGAAATCAGGATAGTCCACCGCATCCTTACTATTCGTCCCAACATCTGTGACATCATACCCCAGCGTTTTTAATTCGGGCTTTATCGCTTCCTTAAGTTCATAGCCGCCATGATCTGCCCCAATGACAACGACCTTCTTCCCCGAAGGGGCAATCTGCGGAGCGGACACAGCCGACAACGGCTCAGGTACCGGCAAGCCAAGAGCTCTATCAACTACTTTTTGCACAATTTCGTGGAGGTCCGAGTCGCTAAGGTCGGTCATTGGGTTGATTATCGTATTGAGCACGGAATGCGTCAAGTGGACAATTCAAATACTAACCGGGCTTACGCGCATATCCTAAATAGTTCAATGACAAATCATCGACCAGTTTCAGCTTCAGCCTTCGCCCCAGTTCAGCAAAATTGATCCTTCCCATTTTTTGCTGCTGGATATCCCAGAGCGTAGAAAAAGGATTGCTGGCGATCTTTCCACCTTTGAACTCCTGAGCGGTCATTCCGTGTCTTTGCAAGGTAGATGTCAGTTCGTCCGGCGTGATGAACATATCCCATAGATGTGTATCCGGAGGCATTAATTTTGTGAATGGCAACTCCTGTAATCCGTAAATAAATGTCACCTTACTCTGGGGTGTGCGGTTGATCGTGTCAAAGAAGAAAAGTCCACCGGGAACGAGTACCCGGCTCACTTCTGCAATGACTTGCTGCCAATCGCGAATATGCTCCAACACGTCACAACAACTGACTACATCAAATCTTTGACTCTCGAAAGGAAGGTTCGTTCCCGAGCCGACGCGGTAGTCAATAGACAGCCCGCCCATAACGGAATGCATCTGTGCGACCGAAATAGACCTGGGAGACATATCGATGCCAGTCACCCGGCATCCCATGGAGGCGAATTCTTCAGCCAGCACACCGCCTCCGCAGCCGATATCCAGCAGGCGTATATGACTCATGTTATCGCCATGGCATTTCACTAAAACATCTCTAAAATACGGCACGCGCCACGGATTGACCATCGCTTTAAGCAGGTGGAGGAATTCATTTTCATCCCACCAGGTAGCGGCAAGTTCATCGTAGATCTGATTATTTATGGTTGAAGTCACGAGTCTCTCCAGAAGTATTCAGGCATTATACAGCGCTTAACCTTACGCTATAATCCAAGCAACCAAAGGACTCACCATGCCAAATAAAATTTCCCACCCAACCACCCATGAATATGCTCCTTTTTACAGCGATTACATCCAACGAGCGGCACAGAGGGATGACGTGTACACAGCGCTTTCTCGTCAAATCGAAGAACTGTATGCCGCGCTGGATGCCCTTACTGAAGAACAGGCTCTCTTCAAGCCGGGACCTCAAGAATGGTCAGTGAAGGAAGTGATCGGTCACATCAACGACGTGGAGCGCGTCTTCTCCTATCGTCTCCTGCGCATCTCACGCGGGGATGAAAAACCCCTGACTGGCTTCGAACAGAATGACTATGTCCGTGCGGCGGGGTCTGATCGCTTTGCGCTACATGAATTGCTCAGTGAATTTGAACATCTGCGCCGGGCGAACATCCTCATGATCGGACATATGAGTAACGAAGCGGTAAATCGATATGGCACTGCCAGTGGGATGACCGTGAGCGCCCGGGCATTGATCTACATGCTGGTCGGACATGTGGATCATCATATGGCGAGCTTGCACGAAAAGTACCTGCCAAGTCACTAAAAATACATTTCCAAACTGACAATTTCACCCCTTGACGTATAAATAACGACGGGGGTATAACCCGCAAGGTTATTAAACATGAAAACCAAACATCCCACTCAAAGAAAGGAAGTGACCGCTGTGGACGCTGATGTGCCCTTATTGCGCCCATCGTTGATTCGTTTTAAGTTGTCCGAATTGCGATTGTTCCCAGTTGAAGCAGACCGTTCTCACGCGCGTCACCACTTTGGGTTGCGTGCTGCTTGATGCATGGGTCTGTCTCCTGTGAACAATCGCCACCTTCGGAAGAAGGTGGTTTTTATTTCACTTAGGAGGCATATGAATGAATGCAGAAATGACGATCCTGGACCTCGAGACCTTGATCGAGGCACGTGACTTTGTATCGCTGCGCGAACAGATCCGGAACTGGCCGGCAGGCGATCTGGCTGATTTAATGGAGCCGTTGCCGGCTGAGAAAGAGGCGGTGGTCTTCCGTCTGCTCCCGCGTGACGAAGCTGCGAACATCTTTTCCTATCTCCCCATCGAACGTCAACAGGAATTGTTGAAGGCCATGGCACACGAGGAGGTAGTCAACATCCTGAATGACATGTCGGATGATGATCGCACTGAATTGTTGGAGGAACTTCCCGCGCAAGTTACACAAAAATTATTGAATCTATTATCGCCCGAGGAGCGACACCGCGCTTCGTCTTTGCTGGGGTATGCAGAGAATACTGTCGGTCGTTTGATGACGCCGCACTTTGTGCGCGTCCGCCCGCATTGGACAGTTGCTCAGGCTCTTGATCACATCCGCCAGTATGGTACCGATAGTGAAACGATGAGTCTTATCTATGTGATCGACGAAAAGGGAAACTTGATCGATGACTTGCGCATCCGTCAAATTCTGCTGTCGCCGCCAGGCACGCTGATCTCCGACTTGATGGATTCGCGCTTCATCGCGCTTAAGGCAACTGACGACCAGGAAGTGGCTGTGGAAGCGTTCAAGGAAGCGGACCTGAACGCGTTGCCCGTGACGGATACGGCTGGAGTGCTGATCGGCATTGTGACGGTGGATGACATCTTCGATGTAGCAGAAGAGGAAGCCACGGAAGACATCCAAAAAATGGGTGGTACCGAAGCACTCGATGAGCCTTATATGGAAATTGCGATTCCCAGCATGGTGCGCAAACGCGCCACATGGTTGATCGTGCTGTTCCTGAGCGAAATGCTGACAGCGACCGCGATGGGACGGTTTGAAGAGGAAATCGCCAAGGCAGTTGTCCTTTCGATCTTTGTTCCGCTGGTCATCTCGAGCGGAGGCAACTCCGGTTCGCAGGCATCAACATTGATCATCCGCGCGATGGCTCTGGGGGAGGTCACGCTGAAGGATTGGTGGC
>CAZKSG010000203.1:0-7983 GCA_964555335.1 uncultured Anaerolinea sp. | reverse complement strand
ACCCATGTCTACTCCTTCGTTTGGAGTGATCTTCCATCCGCGCTTTCCACCCGAGACATTACGTGACTACGCCCTCCGAGCCGAAGCGGCTGGCTTTGACGAGTTATGGTTTTGGGATGACTGCTTCCTGCCCGGCGCATTCACATCTTCGGCCATCGCACTGTCTGCCACGCAAAGGATCAAAGCCGGCATCGGACTTCTGCCTGCTACTGCGTACAATCCATTGTTCGCAACGATGGAAATCACTACGCTTGCACGAGCGTTCCCTGGTCGCATCATGCCGGGCTTTGGGCATGGTGTTGGGTTTTGGATGGACCAGATCGGGGCGGCACCAAAATCGTCGTTGAAGGCACTGACTGAAACCGTGGGATCAATCCGCCAGCTTTTGCACGGTGAGATGGTCACTCTGCAAGGGGAACAAGTCCACCTGGATCAAGTCCAGATGCAACTCACGCCTGTGGAAATTCCACCGCTCTATGTTGGCGCCATGCGGGAAAAATCGCTGCGCATGGCCGGTCGCATCGCAGACGGCACCATCCTCACAGGCATGTCATCACCCGCGTATATTCAGTGGGCACGTGGACACATTCAAGCTGGGATGGATGAAGCAGGACACGGTCATCATCGCATCGTCACGTATCTGGATGTAAAAGTGAATCCGGATGGAAGATTTGCACGTGATGCTGCACGCCGGTCTCTGGCAAGCCGATTGCCATGGGCAGATATTCACCTGAAAACATTGGGGGTTGAAGAGGATGTTGCTGCATTTCTCCGGGAGCATGATGCGGAAGAAATGGCTCAACAAATGCCTGACGAATGGTTGGATGAGTTCTGTGCAGCAGGAACGCCCGAACAAGTTGCCGAGTCGATTCAGCGATGGGCTATAGCCGGTGCAGATTCAATTATTCTCCAACCTCTCGACGGCGACCCAGACTGCCTGGAGGAGTACATCCGATATCTGCTGCCACTGCTCAAGCCTGATAAAGTGTAGGAACAAAAAAACATCGGGATGCCAATGCATCCCGATGTTTTTTCAACCTCCGACTAACCCCTAGTTGGGTTCGATCACCAATTTGATGGCCGTACGCACTTTCTCGTCGACATTCACATCCACGAAATGCGGTACGCAGACCACGTTGATTCCATCTCCCTTGAGGTACCCCGTGGCAAGTGCCAGCGCCTTCATGGCCTGGTTCACCGCACCTGCTCCGATGGCTTGCACTTCCGCGTATTTGTGTTCGCGGATCACACCGGCAATGGCACCAGCAACGGCAGACGTGCGGGAGGTTGCAGAGACTTTGATCATATTCATGTTTGTACTCCTATTGATAAAGGTCATTGATCAACGGTCAACCATGATTCTACGATTTTCCGTAGTGAAATTCAAGTTGTAAACATTAGAAATACCTAATACCTTCCCCGGAAATATTACAGAAAACTTAAGGATTCCAGATCACAGGTGCAATTCACCCGCGCTTATGCGTCTCAACAATGGAAGTAGAAATATAGGAACAACATATTTTTAGGAGGTTCGTGATGAGAAACTTTTCCAAACCGTCTGATGCCGAACTGCGCCAGCAATTATCGCCGCTGCAATATGAAGTAACCCAACACGAAGGCACAGAACGCCCATTTGCCAACGAATACTGGAACAACAAGCAAGCTGGCATCTATGTGGATATCGTCTCCGGTGAGCCACTTTTCAGCTCGCTCGACAAATATGACTCGGGTACTGGCTGGCCCAGTTTCACAAAGCCGCTCGAACCTGGAAATATCTCATCTCATACTGATTACAAACTGTTCATGGCGCGTACCGAAGTCCGATCAAAACACGCTGATTCGCACCTGGGGCATGTTTTCGACGACGGTCCCGCGCCAACCGGATTGCGCTACTGCATGAACTCTGCCTCTTTACGATTTATCCCTGTGGAAAAACTGGAGGAAGAGGGATACGGAGAATACGCAACCCTGTTCAAGAAATAGGATATACCGCCTCACGCGCAGCCAGTCATTGATCCCGTCATAAAAAACCTGGCGAAGGTTGCAGCCTTCGCCAGGTTTTCATTTATCTCAAGTACAACTCATTCATCTCCCGCAGCCTGCCCGCAAGAGCATCGTTCATATCGCCTTCGCTCATGCGCCATTCCCAGTTACCGCCGAGCTTGCTGGGAAAATTCATGCGCGCCTCCCCACCCAAAGAGAGCAGGTCCTGCATCGGAGCAATCGCATACACCGCCACAGACGACCAGATGCTGCGGATCAAATTCCAGGCGATGTCACTTCCATCCGTTCCCAGATAGCGGCGGGCAAAATCCCGTTCGTACTCGGGCGCAGTCTCATACCAACCATGCACCGTATCATTATCGTGCGTACCAGAATAAGCAACACAATTTGCGGGGTAATTATGCGGCAGGAAGGGATTCTCTGCGCCGGAAAAACCAAACTGCAAAATTTTCATACCCGGCAGATTGAAGCTATCACGCAGGTCCACAACGTCATCTGTGATGACACCGAGATCCTCCGCAATGATCGGCAGAGTCTCACCCTTCTTTTTACTTAACGCAGGATAGATCGTCTCAAAGAAATCCTTACCGGGTCCCTTCACCCATCGACCGGTTTCCGCCGTGGGCGCACCGAAGGGAATCTCGTAATAACCCGCGAAACCGCGGAAATGATCGAGACGCACGATATCAACGAGGCTCAGCACCGAACGGAAACGTTCGATCCACCATTCGTAACCGTTCTTCTTATGCGTGCTCCACTTGTACAGCGGATTGCCCCACAACTGACCGGTTCTGGAAAAATAATCAGGCGGAACACCCGCAACAACAGTGGGTAAACTTTCATCGTCGATGAAAAATAATTTCGGGTTCGCCCAGGCATCGGCGCTGTCATAGGCGATGAAGATGGGAATATCGCCGATAATGGTCAGTCCGCGTTCGTGGGCGTAGTCGCGCAGCTTGTTCCACTGCCGGAAGAAAAGGAACTGATAGAACGAATGGCGCAAAATGTTCACAGACTGTTCCGCCCGGGCCTTTTCCATCGCAGAGGGTTTTCGTTTGCGAAGTGACTCATCCCATCCATTCCACGCGCCTCCGCCATTGGCTTCCTTGATGGACATGAATAACGCATAATCGTCAAGCCAGGAGGCGTTGTCTTTGCGGAACTTTCGAAATTCCTTGTGAAACGCTTCGGGTGCGGAGCGTAAGCGGGAAAATGCTTTCTCCAGGAGTCCCAATTTCCAAGGGATGACGAGTCCAAAATCCACGCGGGAGGCGTTGAAAGTCGGCATATCCGCGAAATCGGTTTCGGTCAACAACCCATCGTCGATCAACACATCAAAACTGAGGAGATACGGATTCCCTGCAAATGCGGAAAAACATTGATAGGGCGAGTCGCCATATCCTGTAGGTCCCAGCGGCAGGATCTGCCAAAGTTTGCAGCCGGTGGAGGCGAGCCAATATACAAAGCGATACGCCTGCGGACCCAGGTCGCCAATGCCATAGCGTCCCGGCAGGCTGGTAGGGTGAAGCAGAATGCCGCCAGCACGATTAAAGTTCATTCGGTAATCTCCTCGTTTCGATAAATTGTCCGGCGTGGACGTAGTTTTCATCGTAATCCGATAGCGCCACATCTGTACCGATCTGACCGTTCGGTTCGACCACACATCCATCAGGAACAGAGCTGTTTTTTCCAACCAGTGCGATGTTAATTTGCGGGTCTGCCACGCCCCAACCAATACGCGCATTGGCGCCAACGTGCGTGCGTTTATCGAGCACGGCACGTTCAATTACAGCGCCGCTTTCAACGTAGCTATCCGTGCACAAAATAGATTCACGCACCACGGCGCCCGGACGCACCACTACGCCCGGAGAGAGCACACTGCTCTCCACCACTGCACCATCGCCAATGTAGCAGCCATCACAGATCATACTCGCATATACACGAGCGCTGGCCGGGAGGCGGGCCGGAGCACGCTCTTCGGTTCGAGTATGGATGATCCATTCCCGGTTATATAATTTGAGCGCTGGCTGAGGCGAAAGCATATCCATATGTGCCTGCCAATAGGATTGGATGGTCCCCACATCCATCCAGTAACCGGTATACGGGAAGGCATAGACCCGTGCCTTCGATTTGATCAGCTTGGGAATGATGTTCTTGCCAAAATCATGCGCCGAGTTGGGGTCCTGATGATCGTCCCACAGCACTTCATCAAGCAAATTGCGATTAAAAAGGTAAACACCCATGTTGGCAAGATTTGAAGGAGGGTTCTCAGGCTTCTCAACAAACGATGTAACACGATATTTGGTGTTCGTTCCCAGCACGCCAAAGCGGGATGCTTCTTCGATAGGAACACGAATCACGCCCATGGTAAGGTCTGCCTGTTGATCCAAATGGAACGAGATCATCGGCTCATAGTCCATCGTGTAAATGTGGTCGCCTGAAAGGATCAATACAAGATCAGGTCTATCATTCTTGATAAAACCAAAATTCTGCTGCACGGCGTCAGCTGTGCCCGCGAACCAATCTGAGTCGTTACGTGCCTTATAGGGTGTCAGGATCTTGACGCCGCCCGTGAAGTCACGGTTGAGATCCCACGGCGCGCCAGACCCCACATGCTCGATCAATGACTGCGGGCGATATTGTGCCAGAATCATCACATCAAATATGCCTGAATTCACACAATTCGACAACGGAAAGTCAATGATGCGGTACTTGCCTGCGAACGGAACGGCAGGTTTGGCCCGTTTTTGCGTGAGCACACCTAATCTCGAACCTTCCCCACCAGCCAGAATGATCGCGCGTGTCCTCATTGTCACCTCGTCAACGGTTTATGGATGTAGAGTCCGTACACTGGATGTTTCAACGAGCTTTTTATAGATCTCGAGATATTTTCTTGCAGATTGCGGCCAGGAATAATCAAGTGCCATGCCTGCTTTTTGTAAAGCCGCCCATCGTGAATGATAGGGATAAAGATTCAGCGCGCGTCGCACTGCGTCATTGAATGATTTCAATTTGGTATCGACAAATACAAATCCGGTCTCGCTATCGGTAACCGTATCGTGCAAGCCGCCCACAGCGCGCACCAATGGAATGCACCCATAGCGCATGGAGATCATTTGTGAGATACCGCATGGTTCATAACGGGAAGGCATCAGGAAAATATCTGCACCGCCATAGATCTGACGGGCAAGTTTCGCATCGTACCGCGTCTCGACTCGAACGCGGTCGGGCATCTCTTCCTGCAGTTTCTTTGCCATTTCTTCAAGCTTCGGATCACCCGCACCCAATAATACAAGCTGCCATTTCTGCTTGCCTAACATCCTCAGGCCTCTGAGGGCGATGTCCACACCTTTCTGAACATCCATGCGGGTGACCATTCCCAGTACCGGAACATCGGGGATGACAGGCAATCCCACCCGTTCCTGCAACGCCGCCTTATTCTGTGGGCGGAGGGATAGCGTATCGGCGTTGAAATTGGCTGCCAGCGTGGAATCCGTTTGCGGGTCGTAGGAAACGGTGTCCATGCCGTTGAGAATACCGGTTAATGAATCCGTCCGGTTGCGGAAGAAGTCCTGCAATCCACAGCCGAATTCTTCGTGAAGGATTTCATCGCCATAAGTGGGCGAGACTGCGATGATCATATCCGACGCCCACAGACCCAGCGGCATGGGCATCACACGCGCCCAACTTGGCAAATCAGTGTTTGCAAGCGGTAAGCCATACGCTTCGAGAATCTCGCTAACATCTGGCCCCATGAATGGCAGATTGTGGATCTCAACAATGGACGACACACGTCGCGTCTTCTCGTCCCAACGTTTAACGAGATTGCCGTACGCCGCCAACGCGGTATGCCAGTCATTGGCATGGATGATGTCTGGTGTCCAGTTGATCTGACGCGGGAGTTCCAATGCAGCCAAAGAAAAGAACGCGTACTTTTCCCCGTCAAGCTTATTATTGGAGGAGTAGACGGAGCCACTGGCACGGATGGGGTCGCCGTTCAGAAAGTAGACCGGCATGCCATCCAAATTGCCTTCGAATGCCTCCACCTGAATCTCGGAGTTGCCGCGCGGGATCGAGTAGATCCCCACAGGTCGCAGCGACTCGTCGCGGATAACCGAGTGCATCGGCAATACCAGGCGCACATCCAGTTTGATCTCGTCATTGGAAAGCGCGCGCAGGGCACGCGGCAGGGTCCCTGCCACATCGCCCAGCCCGCCGACTTTCACATACGGTTCCGCCTCAGCGGCGAGGAATAAAATGTTGATGGTTTGGGACATGTATGTTATTTTACTCGTTTTCAAGTGACCCTGTAGTCACGATTTATAGCTACAGCTTAAAAACACCATGGTCCACCCTACAAGGGTGCCTGATGGGTTCGAACCCATATCCATCGATGAGGCAACATTACATAAAGAAAAGAGCCTCCGAAATCGAAGGCTCTTTGGGGTGCCTGATGGGTTTCGAACCCACAACATCCACATCCACAGTGTGGCGCTCTGCCATTGAGCTACAGGCACCGTATTGCGGGCAAAATTTTACCACAAGTTTACGCCCGATGGATTTTGTAGACCGCCACAACTTCGCCTTCGTAGATCTCTCCGGTTTCGACAAAACCAATTCTCTCATACAGTTTCCGCGCCACTTCATTGTCTGGCTCATAACTGATTCCCACAGCGTGGATACGTGGGTCGGCTCGAAAGATCTCCAGCATGGTTTTCATGCCAAAATACCCATAACCTTTGGCCTGGTGGTTCTCATCCACCATCAAACGGATGATGAAGGCTTGAAAATCGGGATACAAAAAATTGTAGCCATACATCAAAAAGCCCACTGGAGTATCACCATCATAGATTCCGAAGGGATACATATCCCAGTGCCCCTTGCCATCCGGTTCATCCTGCCCAAATTGCGACTCGGCTATGGAATATACATTCGATGCCACGAAATGCGTCTGATTTTCGTTCACTTTTAGCTTGGTAAGCTGACGCCAGTTATCTTTTGTGACCGGTTTAATAGAAAGTGACATTTACTTCACCAGTTGACGAACGGATTCCAAAAGCGCATCTCGCGCCACCGTGGACTGTTCCCCATTCGACAAATTCTTGATCACCACCTGTCCCTTCGCATCTTCATCGGGGCCGATGACCAAGGCAACCTTCATCTTCATCTTGTCAGCAAACTTGAACTGTTTGGGCAACTTCGCTACTTCGGGGAAAACCATCACATTTAATCCCGCCTTTCGCAGTTCTGCCGCCAGCGTATAAGACTTGAGCAACAGCGATTGGTCGAATACGGTAACCAAAATCGGCGCGGGAGTTTGATCGAATTCAGGCAGCAACCCCGTTTCGCGCAAAATGATCCCCGCCACCACATCACCCATCGCAAAGCCCACACCCGAAAGCGGATTTCCGCCTACATCGGCGAGCAGGTTATCGTAACGTCCGCCACCCAGCAAAGCACGAGTGACAATTCCGCTGTTTTCAAATGCTTCAAAAACAGTACCGGTGTAGTATAAGATTCCGCGCATGATGTTTGGATCGAACTTGATATACTCTTGCACACCCAGTGCTTCCAATGCTGCAAAGAGACGGGTTAATTCATCGCTGCGTTTCCAAAGATCGTAATTCCCTAAAATATCCTTCAAGCCATCTACTTGTTTCTGTATCAATCCAGTCTCAAGCGCGTATTCATCCCATTTTTGCGGATCCATCTTGGAACGGCGATCGACAAGGTTGGAGACATCCAACCGCTTCTCAGGCGCGATTTCCAGCGCGTCGAACTCTGATTCCATCAGGCGGCGGTTATTCACAAAAATGGTGGCACGTTCAGGCGTAAGTCCGACCGAGCGCATAAACGATGCAGCAACCGCAATCAGCTCGGCATCTGCTTCTGGAGAGTTAACTCCCAACATATCAATATTCCATTGGAAGAATTCGCGCGTGCGTCCCTTTTGTGGCTGTTCATATCTCCAGAACGGAC
>CAZKSG010000202.1:0-8007 GCA_964555335.1 uncultured Anaerolinea sp. | reverse complement strand
TATTATTCAGTTGCCGCCATCTACGCATTCACGCAATACCGCGTCACAAAAGAAAATCAATGGCTAATGCTCATCGCGGTGATGTCAGGTTTTGCGATAAGCGTGAAATATACTTCATTCGTCGTGCCACTCACCTGCGGATTGCTTTTGCTCTTCCATCGTCCAATCATCAAATCCATTTCCAACGCAGCAAAGTTTAGTACCATCACCATTCTCACTGCCCTGCCCTACTACGCGCGCAACGCGATTCTCATGCGCAACCCGTTCTACCCTTTCATCTTCGGCGGCCGTTATTGGGACGACTTCCGAGCTGCATGGTACGCCGACTCAGGCACAGGCATTGGATGGAATGTTTCCCAACTTTTTCTTCTCCCCTTAAACACTCTCCTGGGACATCATGACGCCAATTTTTTCGACGGACGGATGGGACCGCTCTTCCTCATTCTGGTTCCATTTACAGTCTGGTTCCTACTCTCGTGCACGCGTCGGGACTCAGCCGAGGGTTGGTCTCTGTTTACGATTGGCGTTTTCTCTCTGATCAGTTTCGCCGCATGGACAGTTGGCGTCATCAACTCCTCTGCCCTCTGGCAGGGACGCCTGCTCTTCCCTGTGCTGATTCCCTTTGCCATTCCCACTGCACTGGCATGGGACTCGCTCAAAGCGTTCGACACTCCCAGAATACGAATCAGCTTCTTCGTCAACGCGTTGATCGCGGTTGTCATCGCATTGAATGTCTTCGACAATGGCATCTTCGTTCTGCAGCGGAATCCACTGGCCATCGCTGTGGGAGCGCAAAGCCGCCAGAGCTATATTCAACGCATCAACCCATCCTACGCCGCGCTCATGTCTTTAATGGAGCGATTACCTGTTAATGCACATGTCTACAGCCTCTTCGAGCCGCGCACATATGGACTCCCCCGCCCAACACAACCAGACCCAATCCTTGATAATTTTCCTCACGACGCGTATCTCTATGAAACGCCAAAAGCAATCATCGATTCCTGGAAATCAAAAGGATATACACACGTGATCGTCTATGAACGAGGGTTGGAATTTCTGGCAGAGTTCAGTCCAGATAAATTTACTCCTACAATTCAAAACACATTCGATTCAACCATTAAACAATTACAATGGGTCGGACAAACGCCCGATGAGGTATATTCGATCTATCAAATCCCTTAATGGTTTCTTAGCTATCGGAGGAATCCCATGACTGAAGTGCAACCCACACAAAACCGTCCGCTGCTTTCGCGTATTTTTATTTCTCCAGACGAGCCACGGCTACGGGCAGGATGGCGTTTACTGATCCAGACAATCCTGATGTTCATCATTGGGGCTATCGTTTCTATAATTGCCAGTATCTTCTCTCCACGCATTTTGAATTCGTTGTTTTTTCAACAGATCATCAACCTTATCATTACCACTGGATCTATATATATCGCCCGCCGCTGGCTGGACAAACGCTCCTTTGAGAGCCTTGGTCTCACTTGGAATAGCAGGGCGTTGATCGATATTCTTGCAGGCATAGGCATCACCTTTGTCCAAATGGGATTTATCTATGCTCTTATGTCGTCCCTTGGCTGGATCAGTTTCAAAGGCTTTGCCTGGCAGTTCGACCCGGTCAACGTAGTCATTACCGGTGTAATAACTTTCTTCGTGGTTTTCCTCTTCGTTGGCTGGAATGAAGAACTGCTTTCACGCGGGTATCACTTGCAGACCATTGCCGGTGGTATCAACCTGTTCTGGGGCATTGTCATCTCCTCCGCTGTGTTTGGTCTTCTCCATCTCGGCAACCCGAACGCAACCTGGGTCAGCGCAGCAGGCATTTTCTTTGCAGGGCTCTATCTTGCGTATGGATACGTTTGCACAAAACAGTTGTGGCTGTCGATCGGTTTGCACATTGGCTGGAACTTTTTCGAAGGTGTGGTCTTCGGCTTCCCCGTCTCTGGGTTGGATATTTACGCCCTGACACGCATCGATGTCCACGGACCAGAGCTTTGGACTGGCGGCGCATTTGGTCCCGAAGCTGGGTTGATCGTACTACCGTCGCTGATCGTGGGCGCTGTCTTGATCTATCTATATACAAAAGGTCGAGCAGAATAGGTCCATGCCCAGCTTTCGAACTCCACAGATCGTTCAGCTTTCACCCGAGGCGGTCTCCCGCGCTCAAGCCTTTGCAGATGCGGTCACATCCACTGTGGATTATCGCGACAGCAACCAAACGCAGATACAAAAGATCCGCGACGATCACTTCGTCAGCAAGCTGGGCGAGGAGGCGGTACGGGCCGTTTTTGAGTCTCGGAAGACGATCGTGGAAGGACCAGACTATTCCATTTACAATGGGAAACAAAAATCGTGGGCTGCCGATCTCAAAGTCAACGGTCTGGACGTAGCCGTCAAGACCCAGCGCCGTTCTGCCGCGAACCGCTACGGCCTTTCCTGGACCTTTCAGGATTCACCTGAGCGCCGCGATCCCATTTTAGAGACGCCTGAGGCGTGGGTGGCCTTTGTCGTATATGAGGATACAGGCACCGGCTTCGAATGCACCGTCTATCCGCTGCTGAAAGTCAAAAACCTTATTTTTGATCCGCCTCTGCTGTCGCATTTGGTTGGCAAGAAAAAAGTAGTATATTTAGAGAAGCTGCAAAAACGAAATCTTCTTAAATAACACCATACGTTTGCAAGCCTTAATCTCCACGACCAAGAGAGGAGTGCATATGCTTGGAATGATTGAAGATCCCGTCTGCGGCATGGAAGTCCACATGGATACCGCGCCCGCGAAAATGTATTACGAGGGGGAGGTTTATTACTTCTGCTCAGAAGGATGCAAGCGAGAGTTCGAGGAAAACCCGGAGAAGTTCATCCGCAAGAATGAGGAAAACGTGTGATGAAGTTATGATTGATGCAGTAGGACAGCAAATACATCACATCTATCGTGGCAGCACAACCATACGGAAGCCATAGTCATTCCACGCCTTGGCCGGCCGGGAGACATGAAAGAACTGGCGTCCGGTTACACGATCTACAAATTGATTGTGATACCAGGAGCCGCCGCGAAACGCCAGCCACTCGAAATCCTTGATAAAAAAGTTGGCCTGCCATTCCCACACATTCCCAGCCATGTCCATTACACCAAAAGGGCTTTGCCCAAGCGGATACGCGTAAACCGATGTTGTATGTCCAAACCCGCTTTCCTCCACATTCGCCCGTTCCAAAACGACCTTCAAGGATGTGGTCATTTCCCCGGGCACATCCCAGGGATAACGCTTGTCGGGAACATCGCCACCGTACGCAGTGGTCCATTCGGTGTTGAGCGGCAGGCGGATCTGTTTCGGGAAAAGTTGCGGATTTTCTTTGCTCTCCGACAGATGGGTCCAATTCTTATACACCCACTCACAATAGGCATTGGCTTCGAACCATGAAATCCCAACGACCGGATGATGCGGATTGGAAATACCAAAATCTTTGTGGTCCCAAAAGCGTGGTTTCAATACCCTAGTATCGACCTTCTTTAATTCATCACGCAAAAAATCCAGTCCAGACCTTCCCCAATCACCCACTAGTTTGCAGTCCATATCGAACTTTGGAAAATCCAGCCAGTATACCGGATTGGAGAAATCGCCGGAGTTCAGGAATCGTTCATATTGTGAATTGGTAACTGGATATTTCCCGATCCAAAATGGATGGGTCGCTTTTGCGCCTGCCTGAGGCGGGATCTCAACGAATTGGTGCAGACCCAATTCCGCTTCTGATGATATCTTTGGCTCATGCGCATCTTCGGCAGTTTCAAGTCCCAAAGCGTTCGCCCGCAGGCGCAGAGACTTGACTAGTTTTTCGTGGGCATTCGGGGTGAAGTAGTCTGCCCAATGCAATTTTTTCAGGCGTGAAAAGGAAGGCTCACATTCATCCAGACGAAGCGGAATAATATAAATGGCGCCTTCCGGCTTTTCATCCGCCACATCGAGCGCGCGCCGGATCTCCTTGTTGACGTATCCCTCTTTGGTAACGGAAAGGCTTGAAAGACAGATAATAATCGCATCGGCATCATGAATGGCCCGGTCGATCTCAAGATCGAAATCCTGCCCGGGGAGCAGGTTCTCCTCATCGAGCCAGGGATCGATCCATCTTTCAACAGATAAGCGTTTGTACAGTTCTCGAACGGCGGGCTTATCCTGCGAAGCATGGCAGAGGAATACAGAAAGTGGTCGTGTCATAACGAAAGCTGCTTCGACAGATTATAAATTTATTCAGATAAATGAGCCAGCCTCGCGGACCGATATCCACAAGGCTGGTATTGTCATCTGCGCGATGTTTATTTCGTCAACACAAATGTTTTGCCGTCGGTTGATTCGCGACGCGGGTCACACTTATCTTCGCCGACCAGTGTAAATTTCAGGTTCGTACCGTCAAAAGTCCATTCATAGGTTCCAGGGAATGAACAATCAGCCGTACCCGTTTCGATCCATTGGTTGTCCTTCAATTGGTATTTTCCCTCGGCGCCAATGGCCCCATAAGAGAAATACGCCCAGGTCATGTCATCATTGAAATAATAGCCAACCAGATCATTCTCGGCATCCACAAATTTTCCGGTGGGGAAACCCACGTCGCTGGGAGATGATGATCCACAAGCAGTTAGGATCAGTGAAGCCAGCATCATAACAACAGTGACGATCAAAATTTTGTTTTTCATGGTTCCTCTTTTTATTGTTGTAAAACGAATGTATGTCCGTCCAGGCTGGATTTTCTGGCACCACAGCCATCTTCGCCCTTGAGCGTGAAGGTCAGGCTGGAGCCATCAAAAGACCACTCGTAGGCTGCAGGCTGGCAGTTATCCCCACCGCCGCCAGCATCGACCCAAAGGGCACCGTCTAAACTGTAGGTCCCAGTGGCAGCGACCGTTCCGGTTCCGAGAGTAAAGTATTTCCAGGTCATATCGCCGCTGAAGATATAACCGCGAAGTTTATCCTGTGCGTCCACGAATGTCCCGGTTGGGAATATGACGTTCGCCATATCTCCGACCGTAAACTGTTTGATCATTCCCAACATGAAATGTGGCGCACCGTTTCCTTTGGGACTGGGAATGTTGCAGATGGCGACATAATTTCCAGGCGTCAGGTCAAGTTCCGCATACCCTGACAAGCCAACATCCAACCCATTCATACCACCCACAGGAGCGAACGGAGGCGGTCCACCGGCACCACCCAGAAATGCTTTTACATCATCGACGGTCTTACCGTCTTCCAGGCGCATGATATTGAATTCATGCGCTTCAGGCCCCAGGTTGGTCACCTTGATGATAGTTTGTCCCACAGGCAGGGAATCTGGCATTTCGAACATGAAATCTTTCAGTTCCACATTCAGGGATGCGGTGGGTTCTGTAGCTTGATTGTTACTGTCTGAAACCGTCAGGCTCTTGATCATCCCCTTGCTATGGTGAGCTGCGTGATCGGATGGCGAAGGGATCAAACACAGGATCACATACTCCCCTGCAGGCAGATCAATGACAGCTTGAGCGCTTCCTCCCGGATGAACTGCTCCCACGCCGCCCACTTGTTTCGTCATCGCCAAGGCAGGTCCTTCTGCCTGTTTGAGCGCGTCCTCAAACTGCTGGGCAGTTACCCCATCGTTCAGTCGCAGGAACTGGACGTGGTGTGGCTCCTGGCCGGAGTTCGTCAGGATGACACGCACCCATCCTGATGAAATTGTTTCAGGCGCGGTATAGGAATAGTCTGCCGCGTCGATCTTGATCTCAGGCAGAGTCTTCGTATCAGCAGGAACCGCAGTCGCTTCCGGTTTTGCAGTGGGTGCAATTGCTGTGGGTGTCGATGACGGGGTACATGCACCTAACAATAAGACCAGTAATACCGTTCCAATCAAAAATCGTGAAATCTTCTTCGTCATTCGCATATCATCTCCTTTGACAGTAATTTTTGCGTACATTGCGTTCTGTTCAAGCAGTCGCACTGTAGCATTTTGAAAAAACGAATTCAAGGGTTTTTGCACCTTCTTATCGCTTTTTGTATCAATTTTTCATACACCGAGCCACCGATATAAAAAGCGATATAAACGAGGTCCTTCCTTGAATTAGCAACCTTACTCAGCTATACTCCTCCATCATCGGAGGAAGAGGCATGAAACAGGAAATGTCTTTTGGAGCATATGTACGCCAGCTCCGCCGCGAGATGGACCTGACCCAGGAGGAACTGGCCCGGCGTGTGGGTTGTGCCGCGATTACCTTGCGCAAGATCGAAGCGGATGATCTGCGCGCATCGGTCCAGATCGCTGAACGTCTCGCCATGGCATTGGCAATCCCCCTCGAAGAACGCGCGGAATTTGTCCGCTGGGCACGTTCTGTCAAACCTGTATCTTCTGACCTGCCGCAGGTCACTCCGCCTCCTTCCATGGAAGAGATCGGCCGGGAAGACCTGACCGGGCGCGCCATCCGCGGCTATGCCCTGGCCGAACGGATCGGCATGGGCGGCATGGGGTCGGTCTATCGCGCAGTACAGCCGAACGTGGAACGCGAAGTGGCCGTCAAGATCATCCTGCCTGCTTATGCCAATCATCCCGATTTCATCCGCCGCTTCGAAGCGGAAGCCCAACTCGTGGCGCGGTTGGAACATCCACACATTGTCCCTCTCTACGATTACTGGCGTGAACCGGGCGTGGCGTATCTGGTGATGCGTTTGCTGCGTGGAGGAAACGTTGAAAACCTATTGGGACAGGGTCCCATCCCCATCGAACTGACGGCGAAAATTCTCGAACAGGTTTGCTCTGCACTTCACTCCGCTCATCGCATTGGCATTATTCACCGCGACTTGAAGCCCGCCAACGTTCTGCTCGATGAAGACTCGAATGCCTATCTCGCCGATTTTGGGATCGCGAAGAATCTTGGTAACCCCGATTTTGAAAATCAAACCGCTGTCGATGTATTGATCGGCTCGCCTCAATACATGTCGCCGGAACAGATCCAATCGCTGTCCATCCGGCCGCAGACCGATATTTACTGCCTGGGCATCATGCTTTACGAGATGTTGACTGGGACGGTACCATTTAATGGTCCAACCCCATTCGAGATGATCCAACAACATATCAGTACACCCATGCCGCCCCTTTCCGCCCGGCGGGCAGGACTGCCGGCCGCGTTGGATACGGTAATCATGCGCGCTACAGCAAAGACACCTGAGGATCGATATTCCGATGCCATGGCCTTCCTCAACGATTTCCGCCAGTCCATCGGCAGAATGACAGATTCGCTTCCGACGGTGATCGCTTATGAAGAAGAGATATCGAACACTGAGATTAACAACCCATTCAAAGGATTGCGTGCCTTCAACGAATCGGATGCTGATAATTTCTTCGGGCGCGAGACGCTGGTCCAGCAGTTGCTGGCGCGGCTGGGCGAGGGCGGAGAACTAAGTCGCTTTTTGGCAGTGGTCGGCCCGAGTGGCAGCGGCAAGTCGTCGGTCGTCCGAGCCGGGCTGGTTCCCGCATTGCGGCGCGGCGGACTGCCGGGATCTGAGAATTGGTTCATCGTGGATATGATTCCCGGCAAACATCCCTTTGAAGAACTCGAAACCTCCCTGCTGCGGGTGGCGGTCAATCCGCCAGATAGCTTGCTTTCGCAGTTGAAGGATGGCAACCGCGGCTTATTGCGGGCTGTACATCGCATCCTGCCTGCCGATGAAACCGTGGAATTGGTGTTGGTCATCGATCAATTCGAGGAGATTTTCACGCTCGTCGAGGACGAGGAGGAACGAAGTTTGCTGCTGGAGAGCATCGCCAATGCCATTATGGATGAGCGCAGCCGTCTGCGTGTCGTCATCACCCTGCGTGCAGATTTCACCGACCGACCCCTGCGCTACGTAGACTTCGGCGAGATGATGAACCGCCGTTTCGAATTCGTCCTGCCGTTGACAGCGGATGAGGTCGAACGGGCTGTCGCCGGTCCCGCACAACGCGTCGGACTCAAGCTGGAAAAGGGTCTCGTTTCGACGATCATTCGCG
>CAZKSG010000201.1:0-8017 GCA_964555335.1 uncultured Anaerolinea sp. | reverse complement strand
GATATTCATCGTTATTTGCAAACGGATGTTCCTCGCGCTGACCATGGGTTGTGATGATCAGACGGTTGTTATTAAGGGATACACGTCCGGTCTCGGTAAGGCGGGAGATGATCTGTTTGCGCGTGAAAATGGATTGTGGAGATGTTTGGTGATACAGACACGTCGCCTCATACTCAGCCGGGAATTGGTGAGGCACTAAATCGAAATAATACTGCCGTTCCACTTTTCCATCGTATCCCCGCTGCCAGAGTTGATAGCCATTTTGAAATGGTTCCAAGCGGTATGCCCGCAAATCCTGTTCCTGCCATTCGGTGTTATCAATATCGAGCGGACGTGTGAATGTGTCACCCCGGCCTACATCCACCAGCCATCGCATGGACTCGTTCGGGACACGGACCAACAGCGCCAGATGGTCGAAGTCGATGCCAAAGGTGTCATCCTCCGGATGGTAATCACGGGCGTTCAGGTGGATGACTTCGAAGCCGGTCTTTGCCAGCAGCCAGGCAAACAGCCCGTTGACCTCGTAGCAGAATCCGCCTCGGCGCCGAAGGACAATCTTATCCCAGAGCGATTCCAGGTCCAGGCGGATCGGGCGCTTCAGTCCGATGTCCAGATTTTCAAACGGAACGCTCATTAGGTGCGCGAACTGTAACTCATGCAGAGTCTGGGCGTCTGGTGTTACAGGTATGTGATAATGGATTCGTGCCAGGTAGATGGATGGATCCATGAACGTAGATTATAACGTGCCGATTTGCGCAATAGTCCATATTAAGAATACACTAGAGTCGGGAACGGAGAGTTCGATGCTCAAGCCTCATTCGGAAATCCAATCGCTTCAAAATCAATTTAGTGACTTGAACTCCACGTTGATGTCTGTGATTGCGAACCTCACACGCAGCAACAATCCGTTGGTCTCAACGGCGATCCAGGATATCACGCTGGTGTCGCAGGGATTGCAGCTGCTCGAACAGCGTGTGGGCGAGAGACGCCAGCTGGAAGCGCTGATGGAAGTGGGTAACGTGATCAACTCTGCCTCACTGAACCGGGAGCAGGTACTGGAAGAGGTAATGGATTCGTTGATCGCTTTGATGCGCGCTGAACGCGGCTTCCTGATGTTGCGCGAGGAGTCCACTGGGGAATTGCAGACAGAGATCGCTCGTCCGCCCAGCCTTGGCGCGGAGGCGTTCGAATTCAGCCATACCATTGTGCATCGCGTGGCAGAATCGGGAGAGCCAGTGTTGACGACGAATGCCCAGGAAGACCCTCGTTTTGAGGGACATCTGAGCATTGCGGCATATCAATTACGTTCCATCATCTGCGCGCCCCTCAAGAACAAGGATAAATTGATCGGTGTCATCTATGTGGACAACCGTGCAAAAACGGGGCTCTTTCAGAAAAGCGACCTGGAACTGATCAAGGCATTTGCCAACCAGGCCGCGGTGGCCATCGATAATGCTACATTGTTCGATAATTTGCAGAGAACGAACCGTGAATTGCAGAAGAGCAAGGAAGAGTTGGAGGAAGCCTACCAGAAGACGCTCGAAGGCTGGGTGCACGCCCTTGACCTCAAGGATAAGGAGACCGAAGGGCATACCCGCCGCGTAACAGTCCTTACCGAACGCCTGGCCCGTTCCATGGGCGTGGAAGGCGAAGCGCTGGAGCATATTCGACGCGGCGCATTACTTCATGATATTGGCAAGATGGGCATCCCTGATTCGATCCTGATGGGCAAGGGATCATTAACGCCCGAGGAACGCGATCGAATGCGGCAGCACCCCATTTATGCCCGCGACATGCTATGGCCGATCAAATTCTTGCGGCCAGCTGTGGATATCCCTTATTGTCATCACGAAAAATGGGATGGAACCGGATATCCGCGCGGGCTCAAGGGAATGGAGATCCCCTTTGCTGCGCGCATCTTTATGATCGTCGATGTGTGGGACGCATTGGTGTCAGACCGGTCGTACCGCAAAGCCCTGCCGCCCGAAGAAGTGCGTCAGATCATCAAGGAGGATGCAGGCAAGCACTTTGATCCCAATGTTGTGAAAGCATTTCTGGACCTGGATGATGTATCTGTATAACTTGCAGGGACGAGTAACCACTCGTCCCTTTTATTTTTTAACGAAAAGAGCCTGTAGGGTAGGGCGATGTATATAGAAGGAAATGGCGACCATACCGATCCCAGCCCATAGCAGGAAGATCGGTTGAAAGATCAGCCCGGAAATCATCCCCGCGACGAGCACATACACATGCGTTAGAAATGGAACCCAGAAGACGAGAGACGGGACCGACGTCAGGTAAAAACGTGGCTTTGCAATGAGGATGAGTATCCATGCAAACGCCAATACACAGAAAATGATCGGGTTTCGCAGCTCAGGTGAAACGCCAAAGGCGATGAATGCATTTGTGCCGAGAACGCCAGCCAACCCGATTAGCAACGCAAATAGGGGAGCCAGCCAGGTGCTGACCCAGCCGCTACGCTGAGAAAAGATCCTGTATCCCAGCGAAAAGAAATAGATCACCCAAAACCATGCCCAAAAGTTGGCGTACGGTACGCCGAAATACTGGAATTGCAATCCCTGTCCCCAATCCCAAAAGCCAAAACGGATGGCAACCGCATCGAGTGCCAGGTCAATGTTGAGCGCGAGCAGACCATCGAGAATGGGACGCATCCAATAGTTCACGCTGCTTGCGTCGGAAAATTCCATCGAGCTGTACAGGATACAGCCCCAGGCAATGCCGATGCATAACGGTACATCCAACACCATGAGCAGGAATTGGCCGTATTGATAGGCATGCAATTGGCGGATCGTTGCGATCTCCAGCAAGACTCCGAACAGAACACCCGCTAGGAGTCGAAGTAGATGTGCCGTTCCCTGCCTCCATGTGTGATGAAGACATAAGGCAAACTGGATGTAGACAATGAGCTCAAAGAGGATAAAGTAAATATTAGGCATGGGTATGATTTTAAAACAAAAAGGAAGTCTTTCGCAGGCTTCCTTTTTACCATCAAACGATCCCGTACATAAAGTTGAGCGCCACTGTTCCAGGACCTGCATGAGTCCCAATGACCGGGCTGAGTGGAGAAACCAGCGTTTCCACCGGGTCGAATTGTTTCTTTGCCATCTCCAGAAGGGATGCCGCGTTCGTTTCGGAGTTGGCGTGCGTGATTGCCAAACGGATCGGGGTCCGTTCGCCGATGCGTTCCGCTGTCAACTCGATCATGCGTTGGATGGCTTTCTGCTTGGTGCGGATCTTTTCGACCGATTCGATGCGTCCATGCCGTAATTCCAGAATGGGCTTGATGTTCAGGGCAGTGCCCAACAATGCGGCTGCACCGCCGATGCGCCCGCCGCGGCGCAGGAACTCCAACGTCTCGACCACGAAGAAGACCCCTGTGTTGGCGCAGGCGTGTTGGGCGATCTTCTCGCATTCTGCGAGATTCTCACCTGCCTGTGCAGCACGCGCGGCGGTAAGGACCGGCCATCCCATTGCCATAGTGGTTGAAAGTGAATCGACAATAGTGATCTTGTTCTCCGCACCCGAGATCATGTCTCGTGCCTGGCTGGCAGATTGGACCGTGCCGGAGATCTTCGACGAGATGAAAATTCCTAACACATCGTATCCCTGTTCGAGCAGGGGTTGGAACGTGTTCATCATCACTGCCGGCGTGACCTGTGACGTAGTTGGCATGATTTTTGACGATTTCAGGCGCGTGTAGAACTGGCTTGGCGTAATATCCACGCCATCCTGATGGACTTCCTCGCCCCAGATAACGCTCAAGGGCGTGATGGAAATGTTGTACTTTTTTCGAATTTCTTCGGGGAGATAGGCAGTGCTATCGGTGACAATTGCGACTTTGTTTGACATAGCGGCGCTATTGTACTCAGGTTGCGTGGTTGTGGCAATGGGATTTAAAAACTGGCAGTCACCTTGCAAGAGACTGCCAGTTGATATTTCTTACATTCCCAACCATTTGCCGGCTTCACGCGGCAAATTCGATGCGGGTCCCTGCCTTGCGGTACATTGTGGCAGCGACTCGAGGAACAAGCGTCCATATTGTTTTGTCAGCACGCGGCGGTCTAAAATGGCCACGATGCCCCGGTCTGACGCCGTGCGAATGAGACGCCCGAAGCCCTGGCGGAATTTCAGGATGGCTTCTGGTAAATAATATTCCTGGAAGGAATCTTCGTACATTTCTGAGCGTGCCGCAATGAGCGGGTCAGTGGGCACGTCGAAGGGAAGCTTGGTAATCATGACGACCGAGAGCGAATCGCCTGGTACGTCCACGCCTTCCCAGAACGATTTGGTTCCCAATAACACAGCACGGTCGGTGGCTTTGAACGACTCAAGCAGCGCGTTCGGCGACGCGCCATCACCCTGTTCGTAGACGTAGATGTCTTCTCTCGCGAGCGGGCCGGTAATGGACTGCGCGGTCTTCTTCAACGCGGCATAGGATGTAAACAGCACCAGCATCCGTCCGCCGGTGGCTTTGGCAGTGTTGATGATCGTGCGGTCGAGCTGCTGCTGATACCCATTGACATTTGGTTCCGGGATATCGTTCGCAATATAAAGCAAGGCAGCGCTTTCATAGTCATACGGCGAGCCCAATTGCATCTCCTCGGCTTCATCTGCGCCGAGGGTATTGCGCAAATATTGGAACTGGCCGTGTGCGGTGAGTGTGGCAGATGTGAGAATGACCGATTGTTTTTCGTGCCATAAGTACTTCTCGATTAACGGTCCCACACGTAACGGCGCTGCGTTCAGTGCAAGTCTGTTTCCATTTGGCTGCACTTCGAGCCAATACACCAGGTCGTTGCTGGGTTTACTGATCATCGCAGTCACGTTGGCTTCGGCTTCACCGAGCCTGCGCGCCACATTGGCGATATCGCCCATCACGTCCTGAAGGTTTTCATGGCCTTCGTTATACAAGTCAGTAACGGCGCTGTAGATTTCCTCCATTGCTTTGAGCAGCATGCGAATGGTGGAACCTGCGGTATCCCAGGCGATCTCCACTTCGTCCCAGTAGGGAAGGGTTCGTGTGGCAGGGAGAATACGCGCCTGCCAGGCATAATTCGATTGCGGTTGCCCTTCGCGTTGCAGACGTGCAAACTCACCAAGTGCGTTGAAGAATTCGCGGTTCACCTGTTCGATGCGGAACGACATGTCGGTGGCTTGGCTCACTTTTTTCTGAAGCAGGCCGAAGTCCGAGGGGCGAAGCGCATCTTTCGTCTCGGTGAGGAGATGCCCTAGCACACCCGAAGTCGAGCCGCCAATCTCCTTCATCATCCGTTCCAGATCGTATTGGTTTAGCCTGAACGAGAGCGAGCTGGTTGTTGCCGCTTCGAGATGATGTCCTTCGTCGACGATGAGATGCGAATATTCAGGCAGAACCTTACTGCCCGTGGCGATGTCGGATAATAGAAGCGCATGATTAACGACCAGCACGTGTGCAGATTGTGACGCTACTTTCGCACGATGGAAAGGACATGCACCACCTGTGCGTTTGATGCAAGTGTCGGTCGTGCACGCATCATCCTCCGCCGAGACTCGTACCCACACCTCACGCTCGGCCGGCCCTGTTAGGTTTAATTCGCTTCGATCCCCGCTCTGATTCGCCATCTGCCAGACCATCACCTTTGCCAGCACGCGCATTTCATCCGTGGTACGCGGACCGAAGTGACGCAGGTTTTCGAGACGGCGCGGACATAAATAATTCGAACGTCCTTTGAGCACCGCAAAGCGGAAATCCAGATTCAGCGCCTGACTCAGATTCGGCAGGTCGCGTTGGATCAGTTGATCCTGCAGGTTGATCGTGTTCGTCGAAACGATCACACGCGTGTTGTTTTGTTTAGCGAACAGTGCCGCAGGGACAAGATAGGCAAATGACTTACCGACACCCGTTCCCGCTTCAACCATCAAATGGCTTCCATACGAAAGCGCATTGGTCACTGCACGCAGCATCGCCACTTGTTCTGGTCTCTGCTCGAACGATTGGAAATATTGTGAGAACGGCCCGCCATACTCCAGCACCGAAGCGACCTCTTCTGCGTCCAGCGGGATCGGGCGCTCAGGATTTTCGAGCGGCGGGTATTTCGATTCGTCGAAGAACGCCCCTGCATCCTTTTTCTTGACTCGCTTCGACTTGATCCCCTCCTTGCTTTGTGCTCGCAGAATTTCCTGGAAGAACCAGCCTGCATCCCACGCCAGCGGCTCGCTTAAGCGGACGATCTCCTCGACCAGGTCGAGCGGCATCTCCCGCGCTGTCTCGAACATACGGTTGAGCACTGCCATCGTGACCTTGGCATCGTCGAGTGCGCGATGTGTAGCCGGGAGCAGGATGCCCAATTGCTTTCCCAGCGCGCCGAGGTTGTATCGGCTCGCCGTTGGCATCAACACGGACGAAAGCTCGTATGTGTCAATGACCTCATTGAACTCGAAAAGCCCCGATCGTTGTAAAAAGCCCAGGTCAAAGCGGACGTTGTGTCCCACGATGGGCGCATCGCCGACGAACACTTCGAGTTCATGGAGCACATCTGTCAGGCGTGGGGCGTTGCGTACCTCTGCATCGTTGATACCGGTCAGCCCGGTAATGAATTCAGGAATGTGACGATTGGGATTGATCAGTGATGCCCACTCATCTTCGACACGATGGCCCTTGAATTTCACGGCTCCGATCTCGATGATGGCATCACGGTCCGCGTTCAGTCCTGTGGTTTCAATGTCAATAGCTACAATTGATTGCATACTATATGTGTTTCGCTACGATTTAAGGCAAAATGCAATGTTACCCAAGCGATTCTTTCTTTAGGAGGGGAATGTTTTCTATCTACAGAAGTAGAACAAGTGTATCATGAATCAATTTGCACGTCATTGTGAGGGTGGAATTATGGAAGGACAACCTTTCGGTACACACTCCATTCTCCAAACTGGGATACTTTCTCGTAATTTTTCCCCAGATATTCCACGCCCAGCCGAACGATCTCGGATCGCTTTTGTAAAGGGACATACAGTTTTTCAGTCAACGTTGCACGTCCGCGTGTGTCGATGATCAGGACGGGATCGTTCTCCAGGATCTGATTGAAGTACTCTTCGAACATCGGGCGGCTTCCTGTAAGCGCAAGTGGATATTGGTAGACATAGCGTGTCGGCGATTCTCGACGGGTTAGAAAATTGAGGACACTTTCTGCTCCGATGACTAAAACCTTGTCTTCTGGTTGTGTATTGTTTGCGACATACTCGATCACATCCGCGTACTCATTCTTTGACATGTCTTTAACGTATTGTGGATAGTTTCGGACTTGTCCAAATTGCCCCAATAGCACAACCAGTACCACAACGCCAGGAAGCCATTTCTGGAAGTTCAGCGAACCAAGTTGGCGGATTTTTCCCATCAAGAATGGAAGTGTATAGGCGGCTGTTCCCACCATGATTCCCATTATTGGCATGGGCGTTAGATAATAATGGATGATCGAACGGCCGGAGATGGTTATAAAGATGACTTCAATGGGCAACCCGATCAGCCCGATCACGATCAGGGAACGGGCTGTGTTGAAAAGGTCTTTTCGATTGAGCCAGCAATATGCAAGTCCTGCCAGCCATCCTGCAACGGCAAGATACAACACCCAGCCATTGCTCAGCAGAAAGAACCCTTTTGCAAAAACGGGAATCAAGCTGCGTATTCCCTCGTGTTTGCCAATGTAGGTGAAGTTGTAGTCAAATGCCTGCTGCCAGAAGTCTGTTAATGCATTATGACTTGCCAGATAGGCGACGAACAAAAGCGTTGGAATGACCCACCCTGTCAGCAGTGACAATCCGTCTTTCCACGGGAATTTACGCTGACGAAGTCGTACGATGAGCAGGACGAGACCATATACGATCCAAAGCGCGATTGTTGTTTTCTTCGAATTGAAAGCCCATCCGCCACAGAAACCGATCCAAAAGGATGTATTAAGCGGAAAATCGTTCTCCCAGGCTTTGATGCACAACCAAATACATATGGCTTGGAATACGAGCG
>CAZKSG010000200.1:0-8026 GCA_964555335.1 uncultured Anaerolinea sp. | reverse complement strand
GTGATGTCCAGCGTCCTCACCGTTGCACCGAGCAGACCAAAGTGATCGAGGATCATTCCCACCAACAGCTGACCCGCCACCACGGTGGTGATCGAAGCGGCAACGCCCACGCGGGGGATCATGTAACTGATCGCAGCGATGACCACCAATCCAAAGACCCCTGCGCCGAGCGTATACCATGGCACACTGCGCCACTGCGGTAATTTTCCGCCCGCGTAGAACAGGAGTGGGATCAACGCAATGATCGCCCCTCCGATGTGGACGATGAACACGCTTTCGAAGATGCCCAGGCGCTGCGTGATCATGCTCGCCATGGGACTTTGCAGCCCTACCGCGATGCCGCCCGCCAGCCCAACCAGAATGATAAGAAGGATCGATTCCATGCCCGTTTCCTGTGGTGATTTGTTTTCGGTATGATACTTGATTTTCACGCAATTCACATCGTCGGGCTTCGCTTTGCTCGCAGCGACAGGTGTTCCTATTCAATGATAAACTTGGTAGGGATTGGAGAGAATCATGCCCAGGAAGACTCAAACGTCCTCATTTGGCGTTTCGAGACGAGAAGCCCACGACGCCTCTGATTTCTATTCCCGCAGTCTGTATCAGTCGAATTCATCCAACGACCTCACAGAAGCAGACACCCACTCCGGTCAGATCGATGAATGGGCGGACCGTATCTACAACGCCTCCTCTGAATCGATGATGTCCATCCCCGACAACAGCATCGGGCTGGCATTCACGTCCCCGCCCTATAACGTGGGCAAGGACTACGATGAAGATATGCCGCTGGAGCGCTATCTGGAATTGATCAGGAACGTCAGCACGGAAGTCTACCGTGTGCTCAAGCCCGGGGGAAGGTATATCGTGAATGTTGCCAACCTCGGGCGCAAGCCTTACATCCCCATGCACGCCTACTTTTATCAGATCCATGCCGATGCCGGTTTTTTGCCAATGGGTGAGATCATCTGGCAGAAGGGACGCGGCGCGAACGGCAGTTGTGCCTGGGGGAGCTGGCGCAGCGCCAGCGCCCCACGCCTGCGTGACCTGCATGAGTATCTGCTCGTTTTTGCCAAGGGCTCGTTCAAACGCCCAGACAAGGGCATCTCGGATCTGTCGGGCGAGGAGTTCACCGAAGCGACTCTTTCGGTCTGGGAGATCCTGCCGGTCTCCGCGAAAAAAGTGGGACACCCGGCTCCCTTCCCGGTGGAGCTGGCCAGCCGCATCATCAAGCTGTATTCCTACGTGGGTGATGTGGTCCTCGACCCGTTCATCGGGTCGGGTACCACCGCCGTTGCTGCCAGCCAGCATGGCCGTCACTACGTGGGTTTCGATATCTCGCCGGAGTACTGCCGCCTCGCCGAGGAACGCATCACCCATGCCCTGCAAGGGGATGAAATGGAATGAATGAACAACTCCGAAGGAAACCCTTCGGAGTTTTGTTTCTCGCTTTGCGTTATTTCGTCACAGCCAGTTTCGCACGGGACCAGGTCAGCATGCCGCCGTCCATGTTGATGGCGTTATAGCCTTCCTTGATGAGCATTTTGGTGGCAGAGCGGCTGCGGCTGCCCGAGGCGCACACGCACACGATCTCCTTCTCCTTCGAGAGTTCGTTCAGGCGGCGTCCCAATTCTCCCAGCGGTATCAGCCTTGCTCCGGGGATATGACCCGAGCGGAACTCATCCGGCTGGCGAACGTCAATGAGCAGCGGACGTTTGGGGCTGGGTCCCTTCATCTTGGTATCCAGTTCTTTGGGGGTGATGCTCGGCATGGGGGGTCCGAACAGGGATTGCAGCAAATTCATTGTATTTCTCCAGAGGGTGATGTTCTTATTTGGATGCAGACGTTCGAAAAAAGTTGCAACGACATTAAGCCGCCATTCGCCGTGCAAGGGCGCTGACTCCCGCCCCCAGGTAGATGACCAGCAACCCGGCAATGGCGGGGATGAGCGCGATGGTCAGAAAGAGACCGGAGGCAAAGCCCGCTTCGTATTTGTTATTATCCTGCTGGAGATACCACACCGAGCCATCGCCCACCACGGCGTAGTAGGTGCGTTCCTCCACGCCCATGTTCTGGGTGGAAACTCCCCGCAGGCTGACCGTGCCATCGGGTGGGTCGAACGAAGGCAATGCGGAGGTCTCGGTGCTGTCGCTCAGGTAGAGCGGGTCGATCTCGGCGACAGGTTTCCAATTGGAGGAACCGATGACGCAATACCACTGCGAACCGGATTCGGTGCGAATGACCACCGACGTTCCATTTGCCGAAACGATCTCTGCAGCCGGTTGAGGCGGGGCAGGGAACTGCTGCCATCCTTTGGGAGCATTGAACATGCTGTAGATGACAAAGCCAGCCAGTGCAGGGAGCCCGATGCACAGGAACACAGGGACGACCAGATAGGTAAGCAGGGATACGCTGATGCGCGTCGAGCGTTGTTTCAGCCGCGACAATACCTGGTCCATGCCGGCGCCGAACCACAACAACACGAGCAGCACCGCCGCAGAGGGAAGTCCCAGTGCCGTTATGGATTGGATCTTTTCGGCGGGCGTCTTCGCATCCACCGAAAGGATGTAGACCGCGCCGAGCGTGCAGGCAAAGACGAAGAACGATAGAACGATGATGACAACGAGGGGAAGGTGGCGTTTCACCCGCCGATTGTACAGGCTGGGATGGCTTTGGGGAAGCGTTACAGACCATTTAGATGTGGATATACATCATCCTGTTCCCATAATGGGGGGAATGGCCCCCCATCCCCCCGGATATCCCCAATACGGCGAACGTTTGGGGCAGGGTCTGATTTAATTTCTACATAGCGTTAACAGTTTTCTTGCATTAGGGCGGTAAGATGGGACCATTGAAAATTGCTGCGTATTAAACATGCGCAAATGAATCAAATGCAAGGAGCCGATCTATGGCAAAGATAATTGGTATTGACCTAGGAACGACAAACAGTGTTGTCTCCGTCATGGAAGGCGGACAGCCCACTGTGATCTCCACATCGGAAGGAGGACGACTCTGCCCGTCTGTGGTGGCGTTCAATAAAAATGGTGAACGTCTCGTCGGCCAGACGGCGAAGCGACAGGCAGTCATCAATTCTGAGAACACGATCTATTCCATCAAGCGTTTCATCGGTCGTCACTATGATGAGACCGAAGCCGAACGCAAGATGGTTTCATATGAAGTGATACCGGGCCCATCCAACGATGTGCGCGTGAAGATCCCGATCACCAGCCGCGAATATTCCCCGCAGGAAATTTCCGCGATGATCCTTGGCAAACTCAAGGCCGATGCGGAAGCCTATCTCGGTCAATCTGTCACGCAGGCGGTGATCACCGTCCCGGCTTACTTTAATGACAGCCAGCGCCAGGCGACGAAGGACGCAGGTAAGATCGCAGGTCTCGAAGTGCTGCGTATTATCAATGAACCGACTGCATCTGCTTTGGCATATGGACTCGATAAAAAGAAAAACGAAACGATCCTCGTCTTCGACCTGGGCGGCGGCACGTTCGATGTATCGGTGCTCGAAGTGGGCGAAGGCGTGATCGAAGTGAAAGCTACCAATGGCGACACACATCTCGGTGGCGATGACTGGGATCAGCGCATCGTCAATTGGGCCGCAGATGAGTTCAGAAAAGAACAGGGCATCGACCTGCGCAATGATCGCCAGGCGTTACAGCGTCTGCGTGAGGCGGCAGAGAAGGCCAAGATCGAACTTTCCTCTGTCATGGAAACCGAGATTAACCTGCCCTATATCACCGCCGATGCAAACGGACCGAAACACTTACAGGTAAAACTGACCCGCGCAAAATTCGAGCAAATGACCGAAGACCTGCTCGATCGTTGCCGTCGTCCGTTCGAAGCAGCATTGAAAGATGCCGGCTTTGGCGCAAGCAATCTCAATGAAGTTGTGCTGGTGGGTGGTTCGTCCCGCATGCCGATGGTCCAGGACCTGGTCCGTAAGTTGACCGGTGGCAAGGAACCGAACAAAGGCGTAAACCCCGATGAGGTCGTTGCTGTGGGTGCTGCCATTCAGGGTGGCGTGCTTGGCGGAGAAGTCAAGGATATCCTGCTGCTCGACGTTACCCCACTCTCGCTGGGTGTGGAAACCCTCGGCAGTGTAATGACCAAGATGATCGAACGCAATACGACCATCCCGGTTCGTAAGACAGAGACCTATTCCACCGCCGCAGACAATCAGACCGCAGTGGATATTCATATCCTGCAGGGTGAGCGCGAACTGGCGGCTGACAATATGTCGCTTGGACGCTTCCGACTCGACGGCATCCCACCTGCTCCGCGCGGCATCCCACAGGTGGAAGTGACGTTCGATATCGACGCGAACGGCATCCTGCATGTGACCGCAAAGGATAAGGCTTCAGGCAAGGAACAGAAGGTCACGATCACCGCTTCGACCAATTTGAACAAGGGTGACATCGACCGCATGGTCCAGGAAGCCCGGGCGCATGAAGCAGAAGACAAGAAGCGCCGCGAATTGATCGACGCCAAGAATACCGCCGACAGCCTAGTCTATCAGACCGAAAAGGCGTTGCGCGACCTGGGAGACAAGGTTCCATCTGCAGAACGCGGCCCGATCGAAAGTAAAATCAACGATCTTAAATCCGCTGCCCAATCGGATGACCTGAACCGAATCAAGAAAGCCAGCGACGATGTCCAGCAGGCGTTCCATGCACTGAGCCAGCAACTCTACGCACAAGGACAGCCTCAACCGGAAGCTCCGGGCGGACGACCCGCGCCGAACAATGGCAGCGATGACTTCATTGATGGTGAAGTGAAAGAATAGTGAAAGCGCTGGACCCTGAGGGTTTGAAAATCCTCAGGGTCTTTTTGTTATATAATCATTTTTGTGCCAAACCGTTTTAACCGTATCTGGTTAATTCCCATTTCCGTTCTTCTTATCATCGGTGTCTACTATATTCCACCTGTTCATGACCGCCTCGCATGGCGGCTTGACCTGCTGCGTACAAACATCAAATACTGGGTCAATCCCCCGGAAGAAGCTGTCTTTCAGCCAAACCAACAAGCGATGACTGAATCACCCACGCAGGTTGAGCCTTCTCCCGAAGCGACTTTAACTCCTGAGCCGGTCCCAACGACTTTACCCACGATCACATCCACACCTCTGCCTGCCTCCATTATGTTGGAGGGAGTCAAATACGAAAACCAGCATGGACGTAATAACTATTGCGGTCCTGCCAATTTTTCGATGGCGCTCACTTTCTGGGGTTGGGACGGGAATCGCGACGTGATCGGTCAGTCTGTGATGCCAGGAAACACAAGCAGCGAGGGCAAACCCGTCAATACAGACAAGAACGTAATGCCGTATGAATTACAGGATTTCATCACAGACAATGTCCCCGGTATGACATCCATTATTCGCAATGGTGGTGACATTGAAATGCTCAAACGTTTCGTCTCAGCCGGTTTTCCAGTGGTTATAGAAATAGGAACCTATGAAGTGGATATCAACGGCAAATACAGTTGGATGGGACATTATGGCTTTGTGACCGGCTACGATGATGCCAATCAGATAATCGTCTATCAGGATAGTTATCAACCAGATCCAGAAACAAATCCCGGGCACAATCGCAAGATCAAGTATGAAAAGCTGATCGAGCGTTGGCGCGCGTTCAATTATGTCTTTATCGTAGTCTATCCCATGGAAAAGCAGAATGATGTACTCACCTTGCTGGGGCCATTGGCGGAGGATGAACTGGCAAACCGTCATGCACTGGATATTGCCACCACCGAATCAAAGGCACTTACAGACATTGACCAGTTCTTTGCATGGTTCAACATCGGGACGAGTCATGTGGCGTTATATCAATATGCAGATGCAGCCATCGCATATGACCATGCCTTCAAACTGTACGAAGATCTCAATGTGGAAGTTTCCATCCGCCCGTATCGCATGATGTGGTTTCAAACGGGACCCTACAAAGCTTATTACTATACCGACCGCTTTGTCGATGTTATTAATCTTGCCAACACAACGTTGAATGACACGATCGCTGAACCCGTTCTGGAAGAATCGCTATATTGGCGCGGAAAGGCCTATTACATGTCCGGACAAACAGACCTTGCCGTCAAAGATTATCGTGCCGCTCTGAAAGTGCATCCAAAATGGATCGTTGCGACGCAGGCATTACAGGATTTAGGACTACAACCCTGAGCGAAGTCCACGCGCAGGAATGACTTTATTGAAGAAAGCAGACAAATAAAACTGGCGGCCATCGCAAGATGGCCGCCAGTTTTATTATTTTATGGTTTCGTTCAGAACGGGAGTCTTTTTCTTTAGCCTTCTGAGAAAGGGATTCCCTTGGGTGCGACTGGTTCCACTGGCATGTCCCGGAATTTATTTCTCAACTTAACAAGCATGGCGAGATCCTCAGGGAACTTTATCTCATCGCTATCCTGAAGTTCCGGGATCGGTTTTGTGGTAGGTTCATTGAATGTGCGGATTCGGTACTTTTTCTCATATGCTCGTTCTTCAGACGGCAACGCTACTTCCTTCGGTTCTTTATTCACACTCACAGGAGTTCCTTTCACTGGAGCAGGGGTTGGTAACGGTTGTTCGGCCGTTCCTTGCGCAGCTTGAGATTTGACCGTTTTGGGATCAGATACTTGCGCAGAAGTCTCATTCTTTGTCTCGATGAAAACCGGTTCAGGGATCTGTTTATCTGCGTCCTTTTGATCTGTCACAGGCTTTTTCCCTTGGGAATGAATCAGCGCCTGCGGTAGATTCTTTGCCCGCGAGACAAGCGGTGACACTGTCTCTGATTTCTTTACGCGTGCCAACGAAAATTTGGGAAGTGAGATCTTGACCTTGTTCTTCAAGTTCATCTCGTAAATGCGATGTGCCAGCAACAGGATGACACTCGTGATCGAGATCCCGAAATACCATACAACCCATCGAGCGTGGCTGTCTGTTCCGCTCTTGATCCCATGCAGAACTCCCATTCCATAAATGGCGAAGTTTAGATAATGGATCATTCGCCAGGCCTTTTGACCAATGCGCGGGCGGACATAAAAACTTAGCACCACGACAAGCCAGGCATAGAAACATAATTGTCCCAGCCCAACCCAAAACGTTTCATAGGCAATCGAGAATGGGGCAAGAAGATGTGGCAGGGAAAAATCAACGAAATGGTCGCCCATCAGGACAAGACCGTGATATGCGGCGAACGCCAGCCCCAACATGCTTGTGTACTGGTGAATGGCAAAAGCAGAAGGCGCGCCCGGCCACAAACGGGCCATCTTATTTGTGAGTCCCAATCCGAGCGCCATCGAGATCCAAAGGATGGTGAAGGACACAAACCCGGATGCACGCGACAGATACCAGTAGATCTTGGGCGCTTTTCCATCAAACGAGTGGAAGGAATAGGCGAGATTCGAGATCAAGCTTGGTAATAGTGGAAGAACGATCAAGGCCACAGCAACGACCGCAACAAACCGCAGCACATGGGGCTGCCATCCAGTCCCGGATTCGTGGACTTCCTTTTTAGGGGATTGAGATACAGACATGGTATACACTCCTATCGTTTTCTATTTGTAAATGTTCGACTCAACAGACATTCTCTACACTTCTATGAAGATCGTGTGCTTGCCACAGTGACACATCGTTTACCCGGGTTTCTAACTTGAGCGGCGTGTGGAGAGCAAACAGGTCCAAATTCTGACTCGGGGGTGATGGTCGGTGTGGGGTCAAACGTACTCCACGTTTCGGTCATTCGACGGTCGTGAGTGGCGAACGTGTTCCACAATGTCAGGAGACCTACGGCTGAGATGGCAGCAATGATCGTTTTGGGGTTCTTCCAATCATGGGATGATCCCTGTTTTTCAGGCATATTTTTCTCCTTTGCAGCATTTTATAAAATGAGAGATCCGAACAGATGCCTATTCGAACGATACAACGTGAATCAAAACATGTATCACTCTCATCTTTTTATGAATGTGATCGTAAACAACAATGTGAGAATAAACATATGCAAGTTTCCACCCTGAAATCCTTCGT
>CAZKSG010000199.1:0-8031 GCA_964555335.1 uncultured Anaerolinea sp. | reverse complement strand
GGCTGAACGTTGCCGCCGCCCGCGCGCTTGCGGAGGTCAGCGGTTTGGATGTGAGCGCTTCCGGCGGCGTGCATACGATGGATGATGTCGTTGCCGCGCAGGATGTGGGATTATCGGGTGTCATTATTGGACGTGCTTTATATGAAGGAACGATAGATTTGAAGGATGTGTTGAAGGGAGTTCGTGATGCTGGCTAAAAGAATTATTCCCTGTCTCGATATTCAAGACGGTCGTGTCGTAAAAGGCGTAAATTTCGTGAACTTACGCGATGCTGGCGACCCGGTGGAGCAAGCTCGTTTATACGACCAGCAAGGTGCAGATGAACTGGTCTTTCTCGATATCTCCGCCACACATGAAGGGCGCAAGACCACGCTTGAGCTTGTCAGTCGTGTGGCAGAGACTGTATTCATGCCTCTAGCTGTAGGCGGCGGAATCCGCGAAGTTGACGATATGCGCAATTTGCTCCTCGCTGGTGCCGATAAGATTAGCGTCAATTCAGCGGCCATTCGACGGCCGGAATTATTGTCGGAAGGTGCATCAAGATTTGGCGCGCAGTGTATCGTGCTGGCGATCGATGCCCGCAGAAAGGATTCCAGTTGGGAAGTGTATGTCAATGGCGGGCGCGTGCCGACCGGTTTGGATGCCATTGAATGGGCGGCACGCGGAGTCGAGTTGGGTGCAGGCGAGATTCTGCTCACCAGCATGGATGCCGATGGCACACTTGCCGGGTATGACATTGAACTGACGCGAATCATTTCCGACATTGTGTCTGTGCCTGTCATTGCTTCGGGCGGTGCTGGAACGCCTGCCCATTTTGCAGAGGTGCTCACGAAAGGTAATGCGGATGCTGCGCTAGCGGCATCGTTATTTCATGATGGCAAGTTGAGAATTCCTGAATTGAAGAAAGAACTGCAAAGATGGAATATCTCTGTCCGCGCGGTGGCTGAGGCGAGATAACGCGATGGAAAGGGTATCCATTCCAAGTCTTCGTTTTGACGCGAACGGACTCATCCCCGCGATCGTCCAGGACGTGGAAACCGGTCAAGTGTTGATGATGGCCTATATGAATGCTGAGTCCATCCAAATAACTCTTGAAAAAGGAGAGACTGTGTTCTGGTCGCGCAGTCGCAAAGAGTTATGGCATAAGGGCGCCACATCAGGAAATGTTCAGAAGGTGGTGGATGTGCGCGTGGATTGTGATGAAGATACCTTGCTGATCCAGGTCAAGCCTTCTGGTCCGGCATGTCATACGGGTGAAATTAGTTGTTTTTATCGTTCCATAGGGTAGGGTTCACCCTTACATTACTGATTTGGAGAAATGAGAATGAGCATTCAGTGGCTGTTCGATGTGATCGAAGATCGGAGAAAGAATCCGAGCGAGAAATCGTACACGACGAGCCTCTTTAACGATGGCTTGCCGCGTATCGCCCAAAAAGTTGGTGAAGAGGGGACGGAGGTCGTTGTTGCGGCACTATCGCAGGAAGATATGCGACTGATCGAAGAAGTGGCGGACCTGACCTATCATACGTTGGTACTGCTCTCCGCACGCGGACTTCGCCCTGAGCAAGTTTTTGCTGAGTTGGAGAAACGGCATCGGCGGTAAAATCGAGCGTAGAGTCTTCTCCCAAATTCACCCATTTACCCATGAAGCCATGAACACTGAAATCCATCTATTATCGCCCGAACTATTCATCAATCGTGAAATCAGCCTGCTTGAATTCCAACGCCGCGTGCTGGATGAAGCACTAGATGCGGCCAACCCATTGTTGGAACGACTGAAATTCTTAGCCATCTTCGGTTCGAATATGGACGAGTTCTTCATGGTGCGTGTCTCGGGCATACGCAAACAGGTGGAAGCGCGGATCATGGAGGTGTTTCCTGATGGGATGACTCCGCCCGAAGTCCTGGCGGCGACCCGCAGAATTTCACTGGAACTTTATGGCAAAGCACTTCATTCCTTTAACAAGAAATTGATCCCACAATTGGATAAAGTTGGGATCCATTTTCTGGATTATTCCAAGCTGACCAAGACCCAGCTCGATAAAGTAAATCAGTATTTCAATGAGGTTGTCTTCCCGGTGCTTACGCCTCTTGCACTGGACCCGGGGCATCCCTTCCCACATATCTCGAATCTCAGCCTGAACCTTGCCATTGTCATCCGGGACAATAAAGGAAATGAGAAATTTGCCCGTCTCAAAGTGCCAGATACTTTGCCGCGTCTCGTCCCAATCAAGCGTTCCTCGGGCAGTGTGCGCAAAGACGGAACGATTCCTCACCACCATTATTTCGTCTGGCTCGAACAGGTGATCGCTGCGAATCTGGCCAGCCTCTTCCCGGGGTTGGAGGTGGTTGCTGCTTATCCGTTCCGCATCATCCGTGATGCCGATATCGAGATCCAGGAGATCGAAGCCGATGACCTGTTGGAATCCATGCAGCAGAGCATTCGCAAACGAAAGTTTGGCTCTGTGGTGCAGGTGGAAATCGGTGAGGATATGCCCGAGCATATCCGTGACCTGCTTATTGACAACCTCGAAGTACGAGTGAACGATGTATATGTGCTGCCTGCGCCGTTAGGTCTCAGCAGCCTGTGGCAGATCTATGGCAATGTGGAACGATACGATCTGAAATTCCCGATCTATCACCCTGCCTTGCCGAGAGCACTGGAAACGACCACCTCGGCAAGTGACATCTTTGATGTGATCAAGCGCGGGAACATCCTTATACATCAACCATACGATTCGTTCAACCCTGTGATCGATTTTTTGAAAGCCGCTGCTCGTGACCCGGGCGTGCTGGCGATCAAACAGACAGTCTATCGTGTGGGACAGAATGCACCTGTTGTCGATGCCTTGCTCGAAGCCAGCGAACACGGCAAGCAGGTGGCTGTGCTTGTGGAGCTCAAGGCGCGCTTCGATGAAGAAAGCAATATCGGTTGGGCAAAGGCATTGGAACAGATGGGTGTCCATGTGGTGTATGGACTGGTTGGGCTGAAGACCCATTGCAAAGTGACGATGGTGGTCCGCAAGGAAGGGGATGGGATTCGCCGTTACCTGCATCTGGGTACCGGGAACTACAATGCTGTGACAGCTCGTATCTATGAGGATATCGGCATCTTTACCTGCGACGATGTGATGGGTGCCGATATCACCGATCTGTTCAATTATTTGACCGGCTATTCCACGAAACAGGATTTCAAAAAACTGCTGGTTGCCCCGATCAATTTGCGCAGCGGGTTGGAAAAACTGATTCAACGCGAGATCGAACATGCAAAGGCGGGACGTAATGCCCACTTGATCTTCAAAGCCAACGCGATCGTGGACCCGCGTTTTATCGAGCTGTTGTATGAAGCATCACAGGCCGGCGTTAAAGTAGATCTGTTGATTCGCGGGATGTGCTGCCTGCGCCCGGGGGTGAAGGGTGTGAGCGAGAATATCCGCGTGATCAGTATTGTGGGGCGCTACCTGGAGCACAGTCGTATTTATTACTTCCATAACGATGGCAAGGAAGAGATCTATATGGGCAGCGCTGACCTGATGACTCGTAACCACGATCACCGTGTCGAGGTGGTATTCCCGCTTGAAGACCGGGAACTGATCAATTATGTGCGGCATGGCATCCTGGCGATCTATTTGAGCGATAACGTGCGTGCTCGTGTGATGAAACCGGATGGATCGTATATCCGCTTGAAGCCACCGAGTGAAAACAAGCGTGTTGATGTGCAGGAATGGTTAATGGGACGCAAGCAACCTCGAAAAAGTTAAGTGTACTGTGACGATCCAGGTCGATGATGGGTAATGTGCTACTGAAGAATACGACATCCCCCTCCATGGAGGGGGATGTTTCACTTGCCCAGCGTTTGGAATGCACGTACAATCAGTGCGGTACGAAAGTAGTGCATGCAGATAAAAACGGGAAAGGAAATTCGTTTCATGGCCGACTTGAAATCCTTTGGTGAAGGCATCATCCAAAATCTCGAGCAGGTGATCGTTGGCAAATATCACTCTGTGGAATTGATTGTGATCGGTTTGTTGTGTCAGGGACATGTACTGATCGAAGATGTGCCCGGGGTGGGCAAAACGATGCTTGCGCGTAGTCTTGCGAAATCGTTGGACTGTGCGTTCAACCGCATCCAATTTACACCCGACATGCTGCCCAGCGATGTGACGGGCGTTTCCATATTCAATCAACAGAAGCGCGAGTTCGAATTTCGGCCTGGCCCGATCATGGGGCAGATCATCCTGGCAGATGAAGTGAACCGTGCCACGCCCAAAACGCAGGCTGCGCTCCTCGAAGCGATGGAAGAACGGCAGGTCACGGTAGATGGGACCACATATCCGCTCCCTAAGCCGTTCATGGTGCTGGCGACGCAAAACCCAATCGAATATGAGGGGACATTCCCTCTCCCCGAAGCGCAACTGGACCGTTTCATGCTGCGCGTGCGACTGGGATATCCCACCGCCTCGGAGGAGATGAAGGTGATGAGCGAACAGCAGATCCGTCACCCAATCGAATCGTTGAAGGCGGTCGTCAAGGTCAAAGACCTGCTGAAGGCCATCGAAGACATTCGTCAGGTATACGTATCGCAAGCCATCCAACGCTATATCATTGATCTTGTCGGGCGCACTCGTCAGAGCGGTGACGTGTATCTCGGCGCAAGTCCGCGCGGCAGTCTGGCGTTATTCCGTGCCGGGCAGGCCCGTGCCGCCTTGCAAGGACGCGATTTTGTTCTGCCCGATGACATCAAAGCCCTGGCGGTCTCTGTGCTGGGTCATCGCATCATCGTCTCGCCGGCCGCACGCCTGCGTGAATTGAGCGCAGACCGCATCGTGCAGGAGATCGTCTACAGTGCACCTGTGCCTGGCGGCGATTATCAAGCTTCCGCTGGAGAAAAAGCAAAGGCAAAAGCGAAGTGACACCTGGTCGCATTTTTGTCTTGTTGGTATTGGGAGTCGGTATTGTTGGCACAGCCGTCAATGGCGGTCAGATCTATGTGCGTCTGTTGTATCTGGGCGGATTGCTGATCCTCACTGCCTGGCTTCTCACATCTGTGTCGTTGCGCGGCATCAAAGTGGAGCGGACGGCACGTGCCCAGCGCGGCAGTGTGGGCGATATCTTCGAAGAACATTTCGAAATATCGAACATGAGCCGGCTTCCCAAGCTCTGGCTGGAAATCATCAACGAGTCCAACATCCCGAACGCGACCGGTTCGCGTGTGGTGACGTTTCTGGGTGCGAAGCAGAAACGCATCTACACTGCCCGCACCTGGCTTACCAGCCGCGGCGGATTTGTGCTCGGCCCTACCACAGTGACGTCTGGTGATCCCTTCGGCATCTTTCGTGTTTCGCGGCAGTTTCAGGCAAAATCATCGTTGGTGGTGGTGCCGCTTTTGTTTCGTGTGGACGAATTCATCTCACCGCCCGGTTTGCTGCCCGGTGGAAAGGCGATCCGTCGCAAATCTCTTGACGTGACACCTCACGCCTCGGGTGTACGTGAATATATCCCTGGCGACCCGATGAAACGTATTCATTGGCCCACGAGCATCCGGCGTGATCAGTTGATGGTCAAGGAGTTCGAGCAGGACCCGCAATCGGAAGTCTGGCTCTTTCTCGATACCTATAAGGGTGTGCACTTTTCAAAGCCCGGGAAGGACGATCATTCGTATCCCATCGACGATCTGTTGCTCCTGCGTCGTCGGCAGGTGAAATTACCTCCTTCCTCATTGGAATATTCGATCAGCATCACCGCCTCACTGGCACATTATTTCATCGGTCAGCGCCGCGCGGTGGGACTGGTAACTGCATCGTACCGTACCTATAAGGTTATCCAGGCAGAACGCAGCGAACGCCAGGAAGCCAAGATCCTCGAAGAGTTGGCCTTCCTGCAGGCAGAGAGCGCGTACACATTGCCCGGACTTGTCACCGCTCAAATGGGACAACTCCCTCAAGGCAGCAGCGCCATCCTCGTCACGCCGATGATCTGGACAGAGCTATTACTCGCCGTGGACAGCTTGCAGCGCCGCAACCTGCGTCCTGTGGTGGTGCTACTCATGGCGGAATCTTTTGGCAGCCGCGCAGGCAACGAAGACCTTGCCCAGGCGCTCACGGAGCGGAATGTGCCGCTTTGCCGTGTCTATTGCGATGCCGATCTTTCAGAAACCCTGTCCACATTTTCAGCGAGTACGTTTTCAAAGGACCTTTCATGGCATCAACCCGTGTTGTCACACTTGACTTGAACTTTCAAGGGCGGACGCATGCAATCGCCTCCTACTTAATTCGACAGGGCGACGCGGTCATCCTCATCGAAAGCGGACCCGGCTCGACTCTTCCCGCGCTTGAGGCGGCTCTTGCCAAAGAAGGCTTATCTCCCCGAAACGTGACTCACGTCCTGCTAACGCACATCCATCTCGACCATGCCGGTGCTTCGGGTTGGCTGGCAAAACAAGGTGCGAAGATCTACGTCCATCCCATTGGCGCACCGCACATGCTCAACCCTGAGAAACTCATCGCCAGCGCAACCCGTATCTACGGCGAACGCATGGACACGCTGTGGGGCGAGTTCCTGCCTGTGCCTGAAGATCACCTCAACATCCCGAACGATGCGGAAGCCATTCAGATTGGCAACCTGGAATTCCTGCCGCTCCATACACCCGGTCATGCTGAACATCATTATTCCTATCTCTTTGAAGATGTCTGCTTTAGTGGAGATGTAGGCGGGGTTCGCATTCCTGGCTATCAATATCTGCGCGTGCCCATGCCGCCACCCGAACTGCACCTGGAACGCTGGCATGACAGCATCGCTTTGTTGCGCAAGCAGAATTGCAAGACCATCGCCCCAACTCACTTCGGTATGTTCGAAGATGTAGATTGGCACCTCAACGAAGTGGACAAAGGACTCGATACCGCCTCTCGCTGGCTGGAAGAAGTGATGCCCGCCGCACCGCCCATCGAAGAACTACGCCAAAGCTATACCGATTGGGTGATGGCAGAAGGCGAAAAAGTGGGACTGACCGAAGATGTGGTGCGTGCCTATGAACTCGCCAACCCCCTCGGTATGAGCGCCGATGGATTATTGCGGTATTGGAAAAAGGTGCGGAATCCGGGGTAGGTTTTGTCAGAGTGAAATTCATCAGAATCAACAGCGCTTTTAATGCGCTGTTTTTCTTTCTCATGCCCCGTGTCACGCCGAAGAAATGACCTTTGCAACGGGGCAATTTTCTTCAATCAAGATATAATTTCGCCGTTATTGGATCACATCCTTAAAAATGCAGGGGCGGCCCACATGGATCCAAATGTGGTCGTTTTTCCGCAAATTTCACCGGAAATCCGCGTCCCTACGATGTGTATTATGTCATCCTGAGGAACAAAGCGACGAAGGATCTCATTTTCAAAAGCAGCGTCTGGAATAAGTACGAGATTCTTCGCTCCCGATGGTCGTTCAGAATGACATACTCTAGACACATCAACATCTAAAGGAGATTGCATGAACCATTTTCTCGCCATATCGGATCTATCTTCGGGGGAAGTGCAAGACCTGCTCGACGTAGCCATTAAGTTGAAAGAAGAATATTTCAAGAAAGGCAACCCACCACTCTTCAAAGGGAAAGTGTTGGGCATGATCTTCCAGAAGCCCAGCCTGCGTACTCGCGTCTCATTTGACATGGCCATGCGCCACTGCGGTGGCGACGCATTGTATCTCTCGCCGAATGAGATCGGTCTCGGCAAACGAGAATCAATTGCGGATATTTCCCGCGTCCTTTCGGGATACGTCCATGCGCTCATGGCACGTGTCTTTGAGCATGACCATGTGCTGCAACTGGCGCAGTGGTCGTCCATCCCAGTGGTGAATGGCTTGAGCGATTACAACCATCCCTGCCAGGGCATGGCAGATGCGCTCACCATTCAAGAGAAGTTCGGCAAGGCCAAGGGACTCAACGTCACGTATGTGGGTGACGGTAACAACGTGGCGGTTTCCTTGATGCATGTGGCAGCAAAGCTTGGTTGGAATTTTACGATCGCCAGCCCCGAAGATTAT
>CAZKSG010000198.1:0-8174 GCA_964555335.1 uncultured Anaerolinea sp. | reverse complement strand
ACGGTGGGAGAATATACGTAGGCATGGTCTCGACAAAACTTCTTATCGACATCCTTGGCTGGGTTGGCACCATCCTTTATTTGTTGGCTTATGCGCTGATCTCTGCAAAAAAAGTGGAGGGTGATTCAGTGCTTTATCAGGGGATGAATATCGTTGCAGGCTTGTTCTTGGTCATTAATACCATCTATTTACAAGCGTATCCATCGGCAGGGTTGAACGTCGCCTGGATCGGTATCGGTTTGTTCACGCTGGGACGCAAATGGATTACACGCAACTGAAATCACGCCATACGAGCGATGCGCGTGTAGAAGAAATTTCAGACGAGACAGCGCATTATCGGTTATCCATTCCTTCAGGAAAAGCAACAGAATATCGTCTCGCTCAGCTTGATGACTACGCGCAGATCAAGAGAAGAAAAGACTTCCCTCACCGAAGCCCCTTTCATTTAAGCCTGTCTGCACGGGCATCGAGCCAATCCATCCCTGGCACGTGGGGTTTTGGGATATGGAACGATCCGTTTGGGCTGTCGCTTGGGTTTGGCGGGAAATCCGTTTCGCCTGCCTGCGCTGCCGAATGCGGTCTGGTTCTTTGGGGCATCGGAGGAGAATTATCTTTCGTTCCGTGAAGCAGGGCGAAATAACCTCACCTCCGCCGCAGTGCCTGGAAATGGCTTTCTGGCTCAGACCTTTCGGTCGCCGAAGTTCCATCCACGGTTGATCTCTGCGGGGCTGGCACTCCCCTTTTCACGGAAGATGGCACGACAACAATTGGGGAACGTGATCGCAGATGAGGGAATCCGCCTCAGCGTGGATGTCACCCAATGGCACCGATACAAGCTCGATTGGCGCGAGACGCGGGTGTCGTTCGAAGTGGACGATGTGCTTGTGTTTGAGTCGTCCGTGAGTCCACATCCGCCGCTGGGGACCGTTATCTGGATCGATAATCAATTTGCCGCCTTCACACCTGAAGGGAAGATCGGTTTTGGTGTGTTGGAAAACCCCGAGCCGGCCTGGTTGGAAGTGAAGGATATGGAAGTAAAATAAACATACAACATGTCACCCTGAAGGAGCGTTCGTGTGCCACTGAAGGGTCTCTCGCAACAGGGCGGAGATGATTCGGGACAACGAACGCCTATCAGCATGACCTAACAGGAAAAGACCTCGGCGATGCCGAGGTCTTGTTATATTAAGCTTCGTTGTTTTGGGCTTTTTTCGCTTTCGCCATTTGCGCCTTGACCACCGCATAGACGATGCCCACACCGAGCACAATCGCTCCGAGCCAGTTCGCCGAAAGCGGAAGTTGCATCGGCAGCTTGCGAAGAAGGGTGTCGAGCAGAACGCCAAGGATGAAGAGACCGCCAAAGGCGCGGTTGTGATAGAAGCAGAAGCCAGAGAACCAGGTGGGCCAGAAAGCTTCGAATCCCTGCGGCGGACCCTCGGGGCGCGGCTTGCTAAGAACGGCAATCGCATACATGGCACGCTGGGCGGCGAACAGGATCAAGAGCATGAACGTGCTGAAGTATCCCGTGACGACGAGGTAGATCACGACGGCATAGGCAACCACGATCGCGGCAATGTTGACGTAACGGGCAAAGGTCTGCCCCACACGGACAGGGAACGTGCCCACACCCTTCTTACTGTCGTCATTCATCTTGTCAATGTGCTTGCCCACGTTGATGCTGGCCACGCTCAGCCCAAATGGAATGCCGGCAAGGGCCACGTTCCACAAGTTGGACATGCCGCCGCCGCTGCCGAGGGCAAGGACAAAGTACACGCCCGCGATCATGATCGGTCCCCAGATGAGGAAGATGGCCAATTCACCGAGCGCCCAGTACTTGAGCGGCCAGGTATAGAACAACAAGACCAGCGCACCGAACACGAACAAGCCGAGTACTTGCGCATTGAAGTTGGTATAGTACAGCGCATATACGCCTGAAAGGAAGGCGATCACGCCACTGGCAATGAACCAACGGATCTGCTGCGGCTTGGTCCAGAAGCCCTGCACGAGCGGATGGACGCCGTACTGCGTGCGGAAGTAGTTATCCTTATCCACGCCGCGGGAGTAATCGGTGTAATCGTTAAGCAGGTTGTTGGTGCCGTGAGCGATGAACAACCCCAGGGTGAGGATGATCCAGGGCAGCCAGGCAAAGTTCCCGTCGCGCCAGGCGAGCAGACCGGCGATGATACAGGAATAGATGGTGACGGTTGTGACAGCGGAGCGTGTGGCGATCAGCCACTTGGAGATGATGTCGAGGGCGTCCCACTCTTTTCGATCATCCATCTTGATGAGTTCCCACGCAGCCTTACGCCACATGGCAAAATTGATGTGCATGCTTTTCTCTCCTTTTCTTGAATTGATAAAAAGTTCGGTGTAAACCGAATGAAACCATACTTGCTTGCGGGGCATTATACTACCACTCTGTGAAATCGGACACAATCGGAGGGATTGGAAGCACCTAAAATATAAGCGATCATCCGTCCGAAGCAATCTCCTGTAAACCAGAAACATCTCGTCGAATAGAATTCCTCGTGTAGTGCGAGGTTGCTCCGTCGTCCAACAGCGGCTCCTCGCAATGACATTTATTTTGTTTTTGGTAGGTGCTCTCATAGATTGGCCGGCAACTTAAAGCAAACAGCCCGTTCCATCATCGAACGGGCTGCCGTATTTGAGTTGTGAAGTTAGCGCCAGAAGTTCTGAGTGAAGGGAAGCAGGCGCAGTGCAGTATCAAGCAACAGACCGAACATGAAGAATGCTCCAAATGCCCGGTTGTTGTAAAACGCATAGCCCACAAAATAAAGCGGCCAACCGATCTGCCCTTCGGGGCGGGTCTCGGGCTTCGGCTGTAGGAACCTGGGATAGACTCGCAGGAAGGTGGGGAGCGCAAAGAGCACGATCAACATCACCGGGGTGAAGAACTTTGCGGCGATCAGGTACACGGTGAACAGATACGGAGCGACCATCATCGTTAGAACCGCATAGCGGGAGGCTTTCTCACCGATGACCACCGGCAGCGTGTGAATGCCTTTCACCTTGTCCATATCCAGTTTGTCGATGTGCTTACCGAAGATGACGGTCGTCACGCCCAACACATACGGCAGGCTGGCGAGCACCACGAACCAACTCCACTGATGGGTCAGCACATAATGACCGCCTCCGATCATTAACGGCCCCCACACAATGAGCACTGCCACCTCCCCCAGCGCCATGCCTTTGAGCGGCCAGGTATAGAACAGCAGGAAGAACGCACCGAATCCCAACAGGATCCATGTGGTGGTGCTGAAGCCGGTATACCAGATGAGATAGAGACCGAACAACAGGGCGATCAAACCGGTGACAGCAAAATACGTGAGATGCTGACGCTGGGTCATCAATCCGCTGGCGATGGGCTGGGCGCCGTAGATATTGCGGTAATAGTTGTCCTTATCCACACCGCGGACGTAATCGGTGTAGTCGTTGAAGATGTTGTTCGAAGCGTGTGCCAAGATCAGCCCAAACGTCAGGGCGAGCCAGGGCAGGAAGCCAAAAGACCCATCCCGCCACGCAAATAACCCGGCGAGAGCCGCAGAGATGAAGGTCATTACCAGCACGGCGGCACGGGTGGAGATCAGCCACTTCGAGATCACGTCCAGGTTGTCCCACTCCGATTTCGATACTTCGGGAATTACGTTAAGCGCCTTGCGCCACATGGCAAAGTTCATTGCTCGTCTCCTTGGATATTTTTGGGACAGATTATATCCAAATATTTCCCACCCTACAAAGTTCATCGTACACTGGATGGTTCAGGGGTGTTAGGCCTGTCTCAGAAACACCATATCACCCTCCCGAAGGTCGTCGGGTGATATGAGCACGACCAGAAGGTCTCTTACTGTAGGCATAGAGATCCTTCGTGTTCGCCCAGGATGACATTCTTAAGAGGAGTGCTACCGAGACTGGAGATCCTCGCCGGCGGGCAGACTAAAGTAGAAAGTGGACCCTTTACCGATCCCGCTTTCAACCCAAATGCGCCCGCCGTAGAATTCCACAATACGCTTCACAAGTGCAAGCCCCACCCCGGTCCCCTCCACCTTGGGGTCCAATTTGTTGAAGAGACCGAAGATACGTTCGTGATGTTCAGATGCAATTCCCATGCCATTATCGCGCACGAAAAAGACCGGCTTTCCATTCTCGAATCCGCTGGCACCGATCTCGATCTGCGGGTCGGGCTGGTCACCCATGTACTTGGCTGCGTTATCGATCAGGTTCTGCACCAGTTCCAACAGCCGCTTTGCATCGCCATGTACGTACGGAAGGTTCGGATGGATGTTGACCTGGATCCTGCGTTCGTGCAGGCGCCCCTGGGTTAATTCCACCGCTTCATTGACCAGTGTATCAAAGGCGATCGTTTGCGGTTCGTTCATCATGCGCCCGATGCGTGAGAGATCCAGAAGGTCTTTTAGCAGGTCCTGCATTTTGAAGGCGGCGTGATAGATGCGTTCCATATCCTTATGCAGCGCCTCGGCATCACCGTTCTTGAAATCCTCTTCCACAAACCCAAGAAAGCCCACAATGGTCACCAGCGGCGATTTCAGGTCATGCGATACCGTATAAACAAAGCGTTCCAGTTCTGCGTTCTTTGCACTCAGTTCTCCCAATAGGCGTTCGCGTTCGGCATTGGTTTCCTTGCGTTCCGTGATGTCTTCGATCGTGCCTTCATAGTACAGAATGTTCCCGCGGGTGTCTCGTACCGCATGGGCATTGCAAAAGATCCAGATGATCGAACCGTCTTTTCTGCGATTACGGGCTTCAAAACCTTGTATCGCCCCCTGCTCGCTCAAGGTGCGTTTGAACCGGTCACGGTCTGAGGGATCGACGTAGACTTGGTCAGAGATCGCATCAATGGACTGGATATAGTCTTCGGGTGAATCATATCCATAGATGCGTGCCAGAGCCGGGTTTGCACGGATATACTTCCCCTGCGGTGTGCTTTGAAATATGCCATGGGCAGAGTTCTCTACGATCGTGCGATAGTTCTCCTCCGCCTGTTGACGGGCATTCAACTCGAACGTGGACTCGTCGATTGCCCGCTTCAGTGTATTGACAATGTAATACGCTTGAAAAGAGACGATGATCAGGATGGCCGTCAGATACAGTCCGATACGCACCGGGCTGGTCAACACCGGCGAAGTAAGCCCGGTCACTTCATAGAACGCCAGCACCCATACTGCCAGAATACTCCATACACTGAACACCAGCACCGCCCGCCAGCCATACATGTACCCCGCCCCGAGCAGGATGGTCACGTAGGTGAACAGCACCACATCCCGCACTCCATCGGCAACCGATGCAAACCAGGTAACAGATACCCAGGAAATCAACAACCAGAACAACCCCGCCCGGCGCACCCAACCACGCCGGATCATATATTGCCCCACCAATTGAGAGAGGATCAAGATGATGAGGATCGGGTTGGCTGCCGTACCCAGGATGCTTTTTTGGACGATATTCGTCAAGAGCAGCAGGCTGAGGATCACAAGTAGAACCAGGGATACCCCGTTCAGAAGTTCTGCCTGGCGTGTTTTTTCAGGATCGATGAAGCGTGGTGGTGAGAAACGGGTAAGGAATTGTTTCAACGGTCACCTGTTGTGGGCGCAGCAGGAAGTGCAAAGTAAAATGTGGCCCCCTGCCCCAGTTTCGAATCAACCCAGATCACCCCATGATGGAATTCGATGATGCGTTTGACAAGCGCCAGCCCCACCCCGGTGCCTTCAGAGCGGGCATCGAGCTTGTTGAACAAGCCAAAGATGTTCTCCGTGAATTCTGCCGGAATGCCGATCCCGTTATCCTTCACATAGAAGAGCGGCATGTCGTTATACATTCCCTTTTGGCCGATCTCGATGCGCGGCGCGGGCTGGCTGCCCATGAACTTGGCGGCATTGTCGATCAGGTTTTGCAGCACTTCCACCATGCGCCGGTGATCCACATAGACCGAGGGCAGGTCATTGGCAATGCTGACCGTCACCCCGCCGTTGGAGATGCGACCCTGCACCAGTTCCACGGCTTCGAGCACAATGGCTCGGAACGGGACAAGCTCAGGCTTGTTGATGAGACGCCCCACGCGTGAAAGCTCGAGCAGGTCATTGAGCAGGGTGTGCATCTTGTTGGTGGCGGAAGTGATGCGTTGAATATCCGAATCCATGCGGGTTATATTTCCGCTGAGGCTGTCTTCGCGCAGGAAACCGAGAAATCCACGAATGGTGATCAACGGGGATTTCAAGTCATGCGATACGGTATAGGCAAAGCGTTCCAGTTCGGCGTTCTTGGACTCCAGTTCTTCGATGAGCTTATCCCGTTCGGATTCGGCCCACTTACGCAGGGATACATCCCGCACGATCGCCAGCACCGTATCGGCACCCGAAGCGGAGATGCGCGCCTCGAACGTGCGTTTTTCACCATTTTGGACGAGTTCATATTCAAACGCATTGACCAACCCCGACTCCAGGGCACGCCCGATGGCGAAGGCGGCCTGTTCTGCCACAAAGGGCAGGACATCGACAATCTTCTTGTTGATGAATTGCTCCGGCGGGAACAGAGGATCGTTGTTTGCGGAGGGCATGAATTGCAGGATGGTCCCATCGCTCTTCAATTCAAAGATCATATCGGGGATGGCGTTCAATAGTCCCCGGGTGCGTGTTTCACTGCGGCGCAGGGCCTCATCGGCTTTCTTCAGCGCGGTAATATCCAATTGCGTGCCCCACAACCCCACCAGGTGGTTATTCTCGATCACACCGGCAACGTTGTTCAGGTAATATGAAAATTCCCCATCTCGAAGTCGTTCAATAGTCTCACGGTCGTCGGAACGGTAACGGTTGCGGGCCAGTTTCAAGATCGACTGAAGGCTGATATCGGTGAGCACTTCGCCGGTTTCCACATCCAGCACACGTGTGCCGCGGAACGTTTCGCTGGAGGTGTACCCATACATGCGTGCCATGGTGTCATTACATTCCAGAACATAGCCATACCGGTAGATCAGGGCGGTCTGCTGTTCGGGGGGCAGGTCGAGCGAAATGGGCTGGTCGAACCCCAACAACCAGACACCCTCCATGCTGCGTTCCACAAAGTTTCGATACTTCTCTTCACTGGCTTGCAAGGCGAATTGGGTCTTGCGCTGATCCGTTACATCATAAAACATCGAAAGGACAGCCGGATGTTGATCCCATTGGACCAGTTCATAAAAAGCGATGATGAAGAGTGTCCCCTTCATCTGGTGCCTGAATTCAAAGTCGGGGTTTTGGAGGGAGCCTTTCTCCTTCAATTCGGCAACAAAACGCTCTCTCTCCGCGGCGGATTTCCACAATCCCAATTCAAGGGTGGTACACCCAATGGAAGTAGTAGGGTCGAATCCGGTCAGGGACCAGTAGGCTTTGTTGGCGTCGATCAGGTTCCCCTTTTCCAGGGAGGTGATGCTGATGGCCACCGGACTGGCTTGAAAGAGACTGCGGAACCTTTCCTCACCGGCAGCGGCCGAATCTGTGGAGCGTTTCACGGTTCGAATTGCCAACCCGATCAACAAGACATGAATGACGACCAGAATGACCAACAGGGCGATCAGGAGAGGTGTGGGTTCTCCCCCGAAGCGTATGATCGACACAATGGCGCCGATGGCGAACAAAGCGAAGACAACATACAGCAGCCATTGGGTTAATTTCCAAGGCCCCGCTTGTAGGAACCGCTCAAACGCAGATCGAATACGATGCCGTTGCATTGAATTCCTCGCTGAGGGAGTATATCACTATTGGAATTTCCCTCTGTTTTCAAAAGCATTTCAAGAAGCTGGCGCATGTAGGTCAGGCTTGCAGCCTGACTTCTTCGAGTCAATCCAATGCGGAGACCTGGCGGTCAATATGGTGGCTCGGTCACAGACCTTCGCCAAGGATTTTAGCCACAGAGACACAGAGACTCGGAGCAAATCAATTAAAACGCTGCGACTCCGTGGCTCTGTGGCAGAAGGTTTAGTAGAAGCTGGCGCATGTAGGTCAGGCTTGCAGCCTGACTTCTTCGAGTCAATCCATTGCGGAGACCTGGCGGTCAATATGGTGGCTCGGTCACAGACCTTCGCCAAGCAGGAGGTCTATTGCTCGAATGGCTCGGTCGGTGATCAAATTCTTAAGGAATGGCGGGTTGAAAACCTGCCCTAC
>CAZKSG010000197.1:0-8256 GCA_964555335.1 uncultured Anaerolinea sp. | reverse complement strand
GGTCCATAGTCTGTGAAAGACCAGCCAAAAACGGATTCAAAGAACGCTTTCGTGGCTGTCAGGTCCTTGGCAGGAAATTCAACATAATTCATTTTTTCATGCAGGTTCATGTGCTCTCCTGATTACAGCAAATTCCAAGTTGCGTGGCGACATTATTGCCCGGCTGGTGGTTCCCAGAGTTCCACCTTGTTTCCATCCGGATCGATTACCCAGGCGAACTTCCCGTACTCTGACTCATTGATCTCGTCGAGCACATTACAGCCTTCGGCTCTCAAGACCTTGACCAGCGCATGAAGGTCTGCGACTCGATAGTTGACCATAAACGGTGCGGTACTCGGAGCAAAGGGATTGCTGGTTGCGTCATTGATAGTCCAAATGGTAGTCCCTCCTGTTGGCTGTCCTTCTGAATCGGTCCATGTAAATACGGTTCCGCTCCAATCCTGCACGTCGATTCCGAGATGCTCTTTGTACCAGGCTCTAAGCCTAACGGGATCAGGTGAATTGAAGAAAATACCGCCGATGCCAGTGACTCGTTTCATAGTTGTCTCCTATTCGTAAATGGGAAAGATGTGGATTTTCCGTGACTTAACCCCAAGTTGAGTTGCACACCTTACGAACCGCGCAAAATCTTCTCCATCTTCCTACCCTTCGCCAACTCGTCCACCAACTTATCCAAATACCGAACCTGCTGCGTCAAAGGATCCTTGATTTCCTCCACGCGAACCCCACAGATGACTCCGGTGATGAGGTGCGCATTCGGGTGTAGCGAAGCACGCTGGAAGAATGTTTCAAACGTTGCATTTTCCTTTATGAGTTCCTGAAGCTTCTTATTATCAAAGTTCGTTAACCACTCGATGACCTGATGCAATTCTTCCTTGGTCCTTCCTTTCTTCTCCACTTTTTCGAGATACAGCGGATAGACGGAGGCGAAGGTCATTTTTGCGATACGTGGATTGGGGATGTCGGAGTTTTTCATATTGTGATTGCTCCCGCGCGTTCGTAATTCACGAGGATGACACCCGTCGAGCCGACTTTGCTTTCCGTCACCTTGAACGCCGCCGGGATCGTGCCATCGGCAAACAACCGCTTTCCCACGCCCAACGTGATCGGATAGACCATCAGCCAGAACGTATCGACCAAATCATGCTTGATCAACGTCTGAAGGAGATTCCCGCTTCCCCAAACGTTCAAATCCGGACCTTGTTGTTGCTTCAGCTTTGCGACTTTTTCTGGGATATCCCCGTTCAAAAACACGGACGGCTGCCATTCGCTAGATGTTCTGGTATTCGATGCGACGTACTTGGTCGCTACATTGACGCCGGGCCATGCATCCGCATGCTGTGGCCAGTACGCCTCCCTAACATCAAAGGTTTTACGCCCCACCAATAGATCGAACGGCAGATTCATCTGCCTTCTCAGGGCAGTTCCAATAACATCATCGGCATAAGGTCCGCTCCACCCACCATATGCGAAGCCGCCGCTGGTATCTTCTTCCGGCCCGCCTGGGGCTTGTATGACACCATCCAGGGAGATATGTTCAAGCACAATAACTTTTCGCATGGGGATTCTCCTCTGTGTGATTTTAGAACGTATATTCTATTTGGTCAAGACAGAAATAGTCTGAATTCTAAACCTGTCGAACGAGTGGAATGCTGGCGGCGGGCGTGGTAATTAAGATTTGTTCCTCTCAGCAACGTAGGATGTGATCTCAACCAGTCACCCATCCTAAAATTTTAAGACATCATAGCTGGCTACACTGGAAGTTTGATTTTCCTGGCGCCTTCCATAACTACAAATGTATCCGCGCGGTTAATTTTCAGTTTTGTAATAATGGCAGAGACAGTTTCAAGGTATTTCGCCGACTTGTCGCATCGATCAATAACCGCCTCTCGACTTATAAGTTCTTCCCCGCCAGCGAAGTTGCATTTGATTTCGTCAGTCATGTACGGGCGTGTCACGGTGAATCGATAGCTGCAGAACGCTTCTGCAATCTGATCAATATATTCATGTAAAGTCTCCTTATCGCACAGAACTAACTCTCCAATGGGGTATCGCTACATGCCCAACCGGGAAGTGTTTTGCTGGAGACACAATCATCCCAAGTGATGGATTGTTAGTGTGGAGAGGTTCGCCCTCACCCCGCCAAAAAGTCGTCACAAACGGGGGGAGGGAGGGTCAGCTCGCTTTGCGTCTGTTATATCGATTCTTCGCGATCTCATACGCCTCTGCCAGCATTGGGACGATTCGCTCATTGAAGGTTGCTTCGCTGGATGAAAGCACACAAAGGAAATGCTGTGATGAGTAATCAGGATGCGGCATGATAACATCCAGCGCTGTAAAGTCGTAGGCACTGATGTCGATCTTACCCTTTCCGAACAATGATTGAAACGTGTCTCTGCTTACACCGATGTTGAGTCGATACACACCGGGGCGGTCGAGGGCTGAAATCTTCTCATACACATTACCTGTTAAAGCAATCGTCGCAAACGCATGCATGTGGTCATCGCGATAGAAGAAAAATGTATATCCCAAATTGACCATGGTTTCGACATTCTCAAATGTGCTTGTGATATAGCTCGTGATGAATGATTCATCGGTCATGAATTCTCCTGGCATGCTACGGTAAACCGGATTTATTCCTTTTGTTATATGGATGGAACCCACTGGCTTTGCGCTGTCCTTCGTTTTTCGCATCTTCCCGTCTCTTGAAGAAGAGTCCTGCCGGGAAACAGGCCAGCCCATAGATCACACCTGCATAGGCGAATGGACTGACTGGTTGTCTCGTTGAATCCTCTTTAGTGCAAGTCCAACCTGCGGAGAAGAACGTTTTGTCAGGAGTCGCCTGAGTCGTCTGTTTCTCGAAGGTCATCTGTCCATTCGGGCAAATAAATGGCTTCGCAACGTAGTTCAGCGGAGGGTATACCGCTCCCAAGCCAATGGAGATCCCCACCACGCCGATAAACAGGGACCAGAAGAGCACTGTACCCAAATCGATGAGTGTTGCCTTTTTATTCTTCATATTGGTAAGACCTTTAGGCTCGAACAAACTTTACCCATCTGGCTTCCTGGTCAAACTCTGTCACCATCCAACCATTGTTGAGCCATGCCGTGCGATGACTCTGGATCTTTGGCTGGACATTGGTCCACCAGGTTTTGAGTTTGGTGGCAGATTTGGGCAAAGGGTTCCCCAATATCGCTTCGACCTGGTCAAACGTCAACTTGATCTGCTTTTTTGCGGCAGGTTGTTTGCGGAACCACTCTTCCAAAGGCAGGTATTTCGTAAATTCGGGTTGCTTGGGCATGGACTTCTCCTCCAAAATGGATATAAATCTGCTTCATTGAATTATAGAATTGTGCCATCAAAAAAACAACAACTATTTCTCATATGCACCAGGCTCGGGACCGTATAGGCATTAGTATGTCTGGACAAAAAACTTTTGAATCCTGTAAAATCGATAAATGGGGATTGAGACCCCTTTGGCACAATAGTTACAGGTTTCCAAACGAGTGTAACCAAATGCCACCAAATATGTCCTGTTACTATATTTTTGTCGGCACTGATTGTGTCTAAAGTCAATAGCCATAGCCTGTATGCTTGTTTTCTGAGCCATTAATCTTCTTTCTCGTCGGTTCGACAGGCTGGTGCTCTTGCCTGAGATTCGATCATGCGCCAAGGATCTGGGTTATCCATGAAAAGAAATATCCTGTTGACCACAATGATCCTCCAAAAAGTGGAAACCCTGCTGATTCGATCTGCAAGGTATTTTCGCCTTGTGATCGTCGCTGCCCTCATCCTGCTCGTGAGTGTGGAAACAGCCGAATTCGGGTTTGGGATTTCCGATGCGTTTCATCTCGGCGAGATCATGATCTATGTCCTGCTGCTTGGCACAATGGGGATATTGATCCAAGTCATCTTACGTGCGCATGAAAAACAACAACAGTCGATTAAACTGCTCACCTATAAGCACAAATTAGGTTTGGAACTGCTCACCTACAAAAATTGGGATTCCCTGACGATATTATTGACCAAACAGCTTGCTGAGATCATGCATGCAAAGGCAGCGTATTTGTTCTTCAACAGATCGTTGTCAGATGGATCTGAACTGGTGGCAGAGTGGGTGGAGTGTGATTCTTACAGTCATGCATCTTTCAAAGGGGAATGTTTGATCTGTGCCAGGAACAATTCAATAGATAAATTAAGGCCGCATTATAGTGATCTTTCTGCAGAACCTGACGCAGTTCAGAATATTCAATCTTTCTGTTACCCCATCTTTTACAAAGATGATCTATATGCAATGTTTCGCTTCATCCTTGAAACGGGGCAGTTGATCAGTGAGGAGGAACAGGAAGTTCTGGCCAGTGTCAGCGATGAAGTTGTGATCTCGCTGGTGGCTGGGCAGGATCGAAAGCGTCTTTCCGATCTCGAACTTACCGAAACTGCACTCGCAGAACGACATGCCATGTCCCATTATCTGCACGATAACCTGGGTCAAAACCTGGGCTACCTGCGAATGAAACTCGAACAGTTCGTGAACCAACCTACCCTCCTTCAACGAAACGGCGAATTGGATGCGGAGTTGATCCGTATGAAGGATATCGCAGACGAATCCTACCGGTTCGTGCGGAATAAACTCGAAGTCTCGATCCCCGACTCGACGCCTCTTTTGACGAATTATCTTCAGGAACATGCCCGAAAAGTGGCAGTGCGTTCCAATCTAAAGATCGAATTCAGTCACGAGGGAACCGCAAAAGCCGTGCCTATCGAACTTCAACAGGCTGTCTTTTTCGTCTTCCAGGAGGCGCTGGCAAATGTGGAAAAGCACGCCAACGCCTGCAAAGTGGATGTGCTCATCCATTGGGAAACGGATCATCTATCCATTACGGTCAACGATGATGGAAAAGGGTTTGACATCAGCAATGTGGCCGCCCATAAACACTTCGGGTTGGAGATCATGCGGGAGCGAATGTTTGGGATCGGCGGCAGTGTAGAGATCGTTTCATCTGAAAATAGCGGAACATCGGTGCTGATCCTTGCACCGATTCCTGTTGGTAAAAAACAAGGGAAGGTGAGCCATGGATAATCAAACAACAGTCACAGCATCCCGCAAGAGAATAGTAGTGGTGGATGACCACATCCTTTTTCGAGAAGGGCTGATCAGCCTGTTCCGGGCAACATCCGATTTCGAAGTGGTCGGCAGCGCCGGGAGCGTTCACGAAGCGATCAGTGTGGCGCGGGAGGTCCATCCCGAGATTATCCTGCTGGATTTTTCGATGCCCGATGGGACCGGTGTGGATGCGTCACGGGCCATATTGGCTGAACTCCCCCAATGCAAAATCGTTTTTCTCACCATGTATGAAGCAGACGACAAGCTCTTTGAAGCCCTGCGTTCAGGCGCCAAGGGGTATTTGCCCAAGAATACTCCGAGCCCCGATCTGCTCGCCAGCTTACGCGCCCTGGCAAGCGGCGAAGTGGCCTTATCGCGGCAGTTGATGAGCCGGGTGGTGGATGAATTCTCTCACACACATAAAGTTGAAGCAGATAGCAAATCCTTCTCGAGACTAAGCGCTCGCGAATTGGAAGTGTTGCGTGAACTGGGGAACGGGGCATCTAACCAGGAGATCGCCCAGCGCTTGTTCCTGTCTGAAAATACGGTCAAGCACCATATTCGGAGTATTCTCGAAAAGCTGCAAGTTCCAAACCGACGCGAGGCCGGTCGGATCGCAGCAAATCACACAGAACTTGGTGACCGGGTAAATATAAATTCATAAAGCGAAAAAGACTGAGACAAAGAGACCATCGAAAGCGGATGGTTTTTTTGATTCATATCGTCTGACCGAAAACGTAGGGGGAGAATTCGAAAGAAGAAGGGTTAACCTGCGGGTTAACCCTTCTTGATTAAAGAATAGCCTTTTTTTCATCCCTAATTTTTGCAACAGGTCATAGACTTTTCCGTCCAGTGTGTATATCTTAATAAGATAAATAAGCTCTTATTTAGGATATATCGAGTGGATAAACGAAACGTACTCCTGGTGTGCAAGCATATTTTGTTTAAACAGATCATGTCAAAGCTGTTACTCAATATATCTGACGAAGTCGAACTGTTTGAAAGCACAACCCAGGATGTTGAGTGTCTGCTTCAGGATGTTTCGGATATAGATCCCGATCTGATCTTCCTGGAGGAAGACTCCCCGTTATCGGCAGAGTCCTTTCTGATGCGAGTGTTGGTCGCCAGGCCCGGGCGACCCGTGATTGTGGTCAATCAGGAGGATAACTGGATGCATGTTGTACGCTGGGAAACCGTGAAACTCAGATCGGCAGACGATTTACTCGACGCCATGAAAACTGTAGAACTCGACCCGTAACCAGCAGAGGAAAGGAGAATGATTGCAAAACAGAATATTTTTATCCGAAGGTATTTTTTAAAAGAGATTCAAGGAGACGAATATTTATGAACACACTATCAAGGAAACTTCATTCCATCGGCTACCGCCTATTCACCTTGCTGCTCCTGCTCTCGATGGTGACAGGCGGACAGACTCCGCTACTCGTCAGTGCGCAATCGGGTCAGGCTCCCCTGGCCGCACCCAATACGATGATGCTCCAGGTGATCAGCGCAACTGACGCAGCCGCGATTCCCGCATATAGGTACATTATCAATATCGACAATACGGGTACAACGGCACAACGCAGTGCAGCACCTGGTAGCGGCTGTTCTCCTCAGGATGCTGGTTATCCGGATTCCTGCGCATGGGTTTCGGTGGCGGGAGCCAAAGGCAATAGCCCGATCTTAACCCAGGGAGATCAGAACGATTTCGCCAGCGGACTCGATCTACCCGACGGACGCTACCTGATCTCGGTCCTGGCAGATGGCTACAAGATCGATGGCGAGCATTTCACTGTGCCCTTTACAGGTTCGAATACGGTCACTGTGAAAATGCAGCCGTATGACCTGCCGGATGCCACCATTCAGGCAGCGGTCTTCGAAGACATGGCCCCCACCAACAGCGCTCCCGATCTTCCTGCAGAGCGTGGTTTGGCGGGGTTTGTTGGTCATATTACAGATTACATTGATGAAGTCACGACCGACATCTATGGCGATCCGCTGTGCGGTAACAGCCACTGTGTTAGCAAATGCTATGTGGTGTCCAACGGCTTGGACATCGGTACGGTCAACCCGGTCGATGCAGACGGACGTTGCCCGATTGCGTTTACCACGGCTGAAGATCCGCTTTTAAGCTCGAATATTAATCAGACACTTGAAGGCGATCCTATCCCCGTAGGAGCTGTGATCGAGGGCAAGCTGATCATCCCGAACCTGGGACCAAACCGCTACGCTCTCTCCGTTGTCCCGCCCGATGGAACGGATTGGATCCAGACCACTACACTCGAAGGCAATCATGATTGGGATGCCTGGGTGATGGAAGGTGCAACCGGGCTTGATACAGAATTCGTGGTGGCTGGTGAACCTTTCCCAGCTACGTTCTTTGGATACACTCCTTCATCCAAGAACACCATGGGAGCAGGCAACGGAACCATTAAAGGGACCGCTCTGGCGGTCAGTGCTTATATTCCTCCCACGGGTGGTATCACAGGCGAAGTAGGGTTACTCGGCGCAAAACCCAAGACCCAAAACCCGATCAAACGCCTGTTTGTTTCGCTCTCCGATATCAATAACGGGGACCAAACATCCTATGTGAAGGAATTCAACTGCGATCCAAACGGTTGCCCACCGGTGAATTTCAACATTCCCAATGTGCCGGAAGGCGATTATGTGATCGGTCTGTGGGATGAACCACAAGATTATATTTTTCTGCTTCAAAATGTTTCCGTTAAGAATGGTGAAACCGTGGACCTCGGTTCGCTTTCCCTGATGGGTTGGTGGACCACCATCGAGGGGCACGTATTCAACGACTTGAACGGGAACGGCAAGATGGATAACGACGAGCCGGGAATCCCCAACTTCCCCATCGTGATGCGCACACGCGAAAACTCCATCATGGACCGCGGTGCAACGGCCGTTACCACCGATGCCAATGGCTATTACTGGATGGAAAACGCCTATCCCATGACGCAGTGGCTCGTCGAAGAAGCCTATGCTGACGGCTTCTACACAACCGGCATCACCTACCAGGCCGATAACCAGCCTGAGGAGACAACGATCCTCGGTCAGGGCGTGGACGTGAACGTTCACCCGGTAATCGGGTTGGGCGGGCGCCTCGATTGGGGTGTGAAAGCCTACACTCCAGGAACGAACG
>CAZKSG010000196.1:0-8273 GCA_964555335.1 uncultured Anaerolinea sp. | reverse complement strand
GATGTGATGAGAAAGCCGAGCAGGAATGCAAATATCCCCCAATTGCGGACGACTCCTCCAAAAACGAAGGCGGCGATCCCGAAGTCGGTTTGAACCAGGATCGGTATTTCAGGCTTTAGAATCAATTGTGCGAGGATCGCAACCAGGATGCCCATGACAAAAGGCAATGACAAAAACAGAATCGTTCTCCACCAATTCCGAGGCATGGGCCGGTTTATCCTTTCCCCTCAACATGGGCAATGAAGCGATAGCCTTCGCCCGAAATAGTCTCAATGAAATGCGGCTCGGCCGGGTCATCATCCAGCGCGCGGCGGAGTTCGGCCATGCGTGTGTCAACAGTGCGCGTACCGGCAGGGTATTCCCAACCCCAGACGGCTTCGAGAAGACGTTCGCGTGTGATAGCCTCATCTGGGTGGGTCATCAAATATTCCAGGACGGCCAGCGCCTTGGGTGTGAGATCGAGCGTTTCCCCATTGAGGGTGACACGGCGGGCGCGGCGGTCAAGCGACAGTGAATCGGCGGTCAACAGCCAGGCAGCAGAAAGGGACCGTTCACCCGGGCGGGCGCGGCGCAGTACAGCACGGATGCGCGCCAGAAGTTCGTGCGGGTCAAAGGGTTTGTTCAGGTAATCATCTGCGCCTTCTTCGAGGGCCAGAGCACGCTCAGAGGCTTCCCCCACTTGTGTAAGCAGGATGGTCGGCGTCCAGACGTTGGTGCGACGCAGACGACGCAGCACCTCGCGTCCATCCATGCGCGGCATGAGCACATCAAGAATGATGAGTTCAGGATGATGTGCCTGTGCTTTTTCCAGGGCACTTACGCCATCGGAAACGACCAGAACATGAAAACCAGCGCGCTCCAAAAAAGGAGCAAGACTGTCGGCGATGGTGGGGTCATCGTCTGCAAGCAGGATGGTAGATCGATCAGTAGTCATTGCACTAGTAGTACGTTTTTGGCCTTCCGTTGGTTCCGATATGGGTAGAAAAAAGGCCTGGCCGCGTGGACCAGGCCTTCTTCCAACAAGAAGCGGGGTTTCTATTGCGGCGTGATCAGGTTGTACGTGTTCATCGTCGCATCAATCACGGCAGTCTCAGCAGCCTTGTCGTATTCCGTTAGCGGTGGTGAGGAATTCGCGGGGTTGGTCGAGTGTAGGATGAATACGAGGGAGATACAAGCGTTATCCCTAACGGTGGAATATCCAACCCAATCGTAAATGTTGCCTGCCGCGATACCCTGACCGGTCTGTTTGGAAAACTCGATACTGTTGAAGGTCACCTTTTCGATGGCGGTGCCGCCTTCCATGTTGGTAACCGCGCAAGGATCCTTCTTTTCGGTAACCGTGATCTCGATATATTTTTCCGAGAGGTTGGTCCCGGTCTTGAGGATCGGAAGATTTACACGTCCGCTGGTATCGGCCTGGCTTGCAATGGTCGCGCCTGTGGGAAGTGCAAATTTAAAATTGTACTTTGCGTTTTGATAGGATGACACGGATGCGGCAACAGTGGCCGTCGCTGTCGCTGTTGCCGTGGCAGTTGCCGTGGTACCACCACCAGAGGTAGCTCCAGCGCGATAAATATATGGACCCACCCACAGAGCACGGTCGCCCGTATTTACACCAGCAGAGAGGACCGTGAGGATAAACTTCACATCCTTGCCAGCCAGCGAGCTCAAATCCAGATCTACATCGTAATACCGGGCTGGTTTATCTACTTTCTCAAGCCAGGGACCCCAGAAGATCTGGATCGGGTCAGTTCCGGTTTGATAATCGAGCCGGAAAGCCGCGTAGCATAGGGACGCGCCGCCTTCACAGTTGATCCGTGAGCGGAAGCGATCTCCCTTCTGTACTTTGAACGGTGGATAGAAGCCCTGGATATATCCATCCTTGCCAGCCTGTGAAGGAGATGGGAAGGTGATGATTCCCGGGCGAGGGTCGGTTGCGCCTGTTTCCAATTTGGAAGTGCTAACCGGCAATACAAAGCCTTTTGCCGTGTCGCCATCAGTGCCGGGGCACGGCAGGGAGGAAGCAGCCTTGCTAACCCATGTGGCCTTACAGGCGTTCACGGCGAAATCATAGGCAGTGCCTGCCCCTGGCGTAACAGTTGGTCCGCCGGGTGTGACGGTGGGAGTTGGGGTCTTGGTAGGTCCGCCAGGGGTGGCGGTGGGACCGGAAACTTTGATATCCACCCACCAGGGTTTGTTGCCCTGAGCGCCGATGCCAAAGAGTTGCCCGTTCGCATTCTTGAACATCCAATAACCGCGATACGAGCCGGCTGCCGAGGGGGCAGTCATATTGACAGAAAAGTCCACGGTTTGACCAACGGCAATTTCCTTCGAAAATGCAAGGCTCGCAGATGCACCCATTTGCTCACCGCTGAAGAACACCAATTGATAGGATGTCTTCCACGCGCAGGAGCCCACATTCTTCAAACGCCAGGTCTTGGTGAAGGTGGAGCCAGGCGCCATGCTCGTGCCATCAGGAATGCTTATATCGGATACAAACTGAACTTTGTCACAGGAGGAAGGAGGAACTGTTGCGGTGATGATGGGCGTATTTGTCGGTGTGGCGGTTGGACCACCGGGCGTTACGGTGACAGGCGGAGGAACGATTCCCTTGCGGGTAATGACCGGGTTGCCCCATAAGGCACGGTCGCCTGTTGGAGAACCATAAGCAGAAATATACAGAATGAAACTGACGTTCTGACCGGCCAACGGTGAAAGGCTGATGTTGGCGTTATACGTCAACCCTTCAAACTTTTCACGGAATTTCCAGAAGGTCTTGGTGACACCATTGATCTCGTAATCAAGTTGATACTGAACATAACAAGTGGTCGCGCCAGCTTCACACCCAACGGTTGTCTGGAATGTGTCGCCGCCTTCCACTTTAAAGGCAGGATATTTGCCCTGGATATATCCGTTCGTGACGGCCTGGGGTCCCAACAACAAACCGGGTTTTGAGAATTCCAAACCGCTTTCGAATTTCGGCTTGTCTTTTACCAACACGAAGCCTTTGGCATCGCCATCTGTACCGTTGACAGAGACTCCTCCGGCACCACTGGTCCATGTTGCTTCCTTGACGCTATTTACAAAGTCCAACACAACACTGCCAGTGGGAGCAGAGCTCGTCACGTTGATCTCAACCCACCAGGAACGATTGGCATTGAGTCCAATACCGAATAAAACGCCAGAGGCATTCTTAAATTTCCAATACCCAAGATAATGGCCGGCGCTGGTTGGCGCAGTCAGGTTGACTGAGACATCAACCGTCGAACCTGGGGCAACGCTGGATGGGAGATTGACCGACGTAGTATTTCCCATCTGCGTCCCGGAATCGAACACCATGCTGTAGGACGTGGTCCATGTACAGGTGCCGACGTTCTTCAAACGCCAGGTCTTCGTGAACGCTGTACCTGCATCGAACTTTGTGCCATCGGGGATCGTCACATCGGTGACAAATTGCGCCCGATCGCTGCAAGTCTGCGCAGCCGATACGGGTGAAGAAGTCATCGCCGCGGGCACAAGCGATAACATCATTGCACAAAGCAATAAAATAGAAGCCGCTTTCAATCGGGATTTCATAAGAGCCTCCTCCAATACATCCAATCATTTAGAACGCCAGAATGTTCGTAAAAGTTCCAAATGATCGACAGGTTGATAGCCACGACTCCCGGCATCCAACAGTGTTACCGAGTCCTCGCGTGACTATACGCCTCTAGTATATCTTTTCTTTAAGGATTGTTCAATATTACAAACATGACTCTTTTGACCGATAAACCGGTTGAAGTCACCACTATGGACTCCATCTTATAATAGGACCATGCCGCGCACCATTCTGCATATCGATCTCGATGCCTTCTTCTGTGCCGTGGAAGAGAATCAGAATCCGTCCTTGCGGGGCAAAGCGTTTGCCGTGGGAGGCAAGCCAGATGAACGCGGGGTGGTCGCCTCCTGCTCGTACGCAGCGCGCCGCAACGGGGTAAGAAGCGCCATGCCGATGAGTAAAGCGATCCGACTCTGCCCAGGATTGATCATCGTCTCTTCACGTCACCGTCTCTACAGCGAAGTCTCACGACAGGTGATGGGATTCCTGCACGAACAAACTCCACTTGTGGAACAGATCTCCATCGATGAAGCTTTTCTCGACATCTCGGATATTCGGGATGAACCCGAACGCTTCGGGCGCGGACTTCAGAGCCGCATTCGCAACGAACTGCAACTCCCCTGCTCCATCGGAATCGCGCCCAACAAGCTGATGGCAAAACTAGCCACCGAGGTTGGTAAGGCTCTTGCTCTTCAGCGAATCAAAGCGCAAGGGCTGACCGAGCCTCCCAACGCGGTGACGGTTGTCGGCATTGGCGATGAAGCGACGTTTTTAAATCCCTTGCCTGTGGATATGCTGTGGGGAGTAGGACCGAAAACATCTACGCGGTTGACCGAGTTGGGCATCCGCACGATCGGTGACCTAGCGAAATGGCCCGAAACGGAACTTATCCGCTTGTTCGGTGAGAACGGGCGCGATCTGGCCCGTCACTCAAAGGGGATCGATGACCGACCCATCGTTACGGAACGCGAGACGAAATCCATCAGCCAGGAAATCACATATTCGAAAGATGTGCGCGATGACCTGGTGTTGGCAAAGACAATCCGTGAGATGTCTGCCGAAGTGGGAATTCAACTGCGCAAAAACAATCTGGCTGGCAAAACGATCAAGCTGAAGATCCGCTGGCCCGATTTCACAACACTGACGCGTCAGACAACGTTGAACGATGCGACCGATCAAGATGATGTCATCGCAAAAACTGCTTTGGAGTTATTGAGTGCCGTTCGTAAACCCAATCAGCCGGTGCGTTTGATCGGCGTTGGCATCAGCGGGCTGGGCACTCCGGTCCGTCAACTGGGCTTATGGGATATGGACTCAGAAAAATCACGCAAGGTGCAACAGGTTTTGGACGAATTGCAGGAGAAATATGGAAAAGATGTGATCAAACGAGGTAATGTGAGTTAATGTGTCTGAAAACATAAAAACAGATAAAGATTAGTTTCCGGGTATATGTCATAATTTGACATATACCCGGTTTATATTTGTAAAGGATCTGACATGACAAACACCGCCACCCGTCTCATCACGCTGATCTTTCTGTTACAAAATCAGCCCAACCAGAAAGCGTCGGAACTTGCAGAGAAGTTGGGCGTTTCGCTGCGCACCATGCATCGCTATTTCGAGATGCTCGATGAAATGGGTATTCCGGTCTATTCCGAACGCGGATCCTATGGCGGATTTTCTCTTGTGCGAGGATACAAGATGCCGCCATTGGTCTTTACACTCGAAGAAGCCGTCGCGGTTGTGTTGGGAACCGGTATCGTCGAGGAGATGTGGGGTGACCTGTATCGCGAGTCGGCGCGTGGGGCACTGGCAAAGTTGGAAAACCTGCTACCAGAGGAACAGGCAGGCGAAGTGGCATGGGCGCGGCAGTCTTTGTTTGCTACAGGTATGAACCGCGCAGATCTCAAGGCAATCACTCCGACACTTGAAAAACTACGTCGTGCCATTCGCGAACATCGTCATGTAGAAATGAAATATCAAAGCAATCAAACGCCACACCCTGCCCAACGCGGACTCGATCCGTATGCGCTCGTCCACCGCTGGGGCTGGTGGTATGTGATCGGGTTCTGTCATGTACACAAGGAAATACGAACCTTCCGGGTGGATCGAATTTCAGAAAGTATGATTTCCGACACCAGCTTTATTCGATCCGCCGGTTTTGATCTACAGGAATATTTAAAACATGAATTGCAGTCTCAACCGCAAATCCTTGCGCGACTGCACTTTGAACCTGAGTTTGCGTACATTGTTGCCGGAAACTCTTCCTATTGGGAGACTGTGGATACAAAACAAGACGGCTCTGTAGAAGTGAGTTTCCCCTCCCCCACCTTGGAATGGGCAGCCAGCACAGCCTTAGCGTATGGTCCCGCGGTGGAAGTGCTGGAGCCATCAGACTTGCGCATCATGGTTCAACAATGGCTGGATGAAACTGCAAAGAAATACTCTCACTCCTGAACCAGTTTGAAAGGACAATAACATGAAAGCCCTGGATCTCAAAAAACAATATAAGCATCTCTATCAGCCTTCTGCAAAGAAGATCGAATGTATTCAGGTTCCGAACCTGCAATTCGTCATGATCGACGGTGCGATCGAAAAGGGATCGGAACCGGGCAAGTCACCAACATTTGCAGATGCAACGCAGGCATTGTATAGTCTGTCGTATACACTCAAGTTCATGTTCAAGAAACGCAAAACGAACGCCATTGACTATCCTGTTATGGCGCTGGAGGGGTTGTGGTGGGTGGAGGATGGCAACTTCGATATTTTCAGGAAGGATAACTGGTTCTACACATTGATGATCATGCAGCCAGACATCATCACATCTGAGATCTTCGAAGAGGCACGTGAACAAGTCCGCAAGAAAAAAGGAGACAGTGAAATGCTGTCAAAGGTACGGCTGGACCACTTCGAAGAAGGACTCTGTATCCAGGTGATGCATATCGGTCCGTATGCGACCGAGCCGGCAACCGTGGAACGTATGCGAGCCTTTGCACAGGAAAATGGCTATCGCGATGGTGTGGGAGAACTAGGCGGCAAACATCACGAGATTTACCTGAGTGATCCCCGCAAGGCCGCCCCGGACAAGATGAAAACGGTATTGCGACATCCCGTGATAAAAATCAAATAACAAGATTCAATCTTCAAACATGTCCGCGTAAAATACGGACATGTTTTTTTCTTAATATGGGATAATTTCCCTACTGTTACTTTGTACACAACAATCATGAACTGCTACTATCACCCCAACCAACCTGCCATTGGACTTTGCAAATACTGCCAGCGAGGACTTTGCTCAGATTGTGGAGCAAACGCAGGGGATTCGTTGGCTTGCAAGGGATTGCACGAGGAACAAGTTCATACCATGGAAGCGTTAATGCAAAGGAACATCCTGCAGTCCAAACGCCTCAGTTCAGATTATTTGCGGAACACGATCTTCTACGGCATTGTCGGAATCCTGTTCACAGCCTTCGGTATTTCCCAACTCAAATGGATGGGATTGCAAGCGGTTGTGTACCTGGCAATTGGACTTGCCCTGCTTTGGGCAGCAGGTGCAAATTATTTGGAGAGCAGGAAATACAAATAACACTACCCGAAGGGACACCATGGGCACCTGGATCTCACATTTACGCGTGGCGGAAAATCTCCTTGCGCACTTCCCAGAAGTCGACGAAGTTGCCTTCACATTTGGCAATCTTTCACCCGATTCTGGCATCCCGAACGCAGACTGGACCGAATTCGACCCGCCCAAGGAAGTCACCCATTTTCTGCACAAAGGGCAGGAAGAACATGAGATCCATGATCTGGTCTATTACAAACAATATCTGGCAGACATCAAACCCGAAGACGATATACAACTGTATAGTTTTCGTCTCGGCTACTTCTTCCATTTGATTTGTGACATTATGTGGGCACAACGGATCGGCGCAGCAACAAGACAACAGTTCGCCGAGTTATTCAACATGGATCGAAAGAAAGCAGTCAGTCTCGTCAAGGACGATTGGTACGGGCTCGATCAGTTGTATGTACGCGATCACCCCGAACACATCTTCTGGCGTGTGATCATGACCCACCCCTTCCCGCCATCGTATCTGCCCTTCGTAAAAAATGAAGCGCTGCATCATCAATACGGCCACATCCGCAAGTTTTATAGCGAACAGGAAGATACGTGGTTCCTGTCCATTCCCTATCATTATCTAAATGAGACTACGATGACCTGCATGGTAAATGACAGTATCGAGGCGATATTGATCGTCCATGAAAAAGTAAGGAACATGAAGTCGTTGGACGGACTGGAAAGCAGTGTCAGTCTATTACCTGAGTATCTGATTTCACCCTACGAAGGACCCCTGGGAAATTAGATTTTGAGCGCAGGAATGAATTTCTGCAACCTTCTTTTTTCCACTGCGTATGTCTTTGTAGAAATCATGGAAAGGAGTCCAACATCATGAACACAAACTACAAGCAATTGACCCGCAGCACGTCCAATCGGATGATCGCAGGGGTATGCGCAGGCTTGGGCGACTATCTCGGCATCGACCCGACCATCGTCCGCTTGCTGGCCGTTTTGGCATTTTTCACCGGTTTCGGTGGAATCGCAATTGTGTACCTGGTCATGGCGATCGTTGTCCCTGAACAGACGCAGATCACGCAATAACAATGTCACGGTTAATAC
>CAZKSG010000195.1:0-8355 GCA_964555335.1 uncultured Anaerolinea sp. | reverse complement strand
TTGCGCGCCAGGGGCAACGTAGATCATGCCCTGCCACACCGAGCGGCTTTTGCCTAATAATGCGCCCTTGAACAGCAAATCGCTGGTCGTGTGCGGCGCAAGGTGGTTCTGCTGCGTGTCATGGTCAAGGTGCTGGGTTCCATCTGTAAAATAGAAGCCAGACATACGTCCCGTAGCGCCTTCACCAGCGAGATCGAGTTCTGAGAAATTCTTGGTGAGTCGGGAACCGATCGCACCAAAGATCCAATCGAGGTTGCCGCCGCGTTCGACACAGGCACGCTCGTGACTGAAGTTCCAAACGTGACGCCCCCACGACTGCAGTTCAACGAATTTCATCTGAGCATCCTGCATGACCTGGATCTCGACGATCCCGGCGTGCATCGAGTTGGCTCCCTTTAAATCGGGCGACGCCGACTCGTGGACGTATGTTACGGAAGCACCTTCATCCACGAGGACAAGGATATGCGAGACGTGCGCCAAGTCCGTGCCTGGACCCCAGAGGACGGAGTGAAGCGGCTCTTCGACGGCAATACCCCTCGGTACGTATAGAACTACACCATTCTGAGCGAACGCACCAGCCAACGCAGAGAATTTTCCTTCTTCCACATTAACTGTTTTACCAAGCATTCGAGACAACAGCTCGGGATGTTTCTGCTCTGCCGTTTTGAGGTCCGTGAAGATCACACCTTTCTTCGCAAGTTTCTCATCGAGATCGACTTTAACTCCAATCGGAGTGATGACGATCTGTCCACCATGCTGATCGGCGATCAGCGGTTTGAGGAGGTCTTCGCGTACAGCGGGGAGATCGCTGGTATCGTCCAGAGTTAGTTTGAATTTATCCGTTGGCAGCAGGTGAATATCCGTACGGCGCCAAGCTTCCTGAGTCGTATCGGGTAGAGGACTTCGCTTAAACGCGTCCCAGGCTAAATTGCGGTAGGAAGCGATTGAGTCGTTTGCAGCGCGGACGTCGGATTCGGTAAAAGCAAAGTCTCTTGCGGCAGATTCAGCCCGTCGAGTCCTTGAAACAACAACTTTGGGTTTCTCTTCCATGCTAGCCAATCGATCCTTCCATTTGCAATGCAATCAAGCGATTCATTTCGACGGCGTATTCCATCGGCAATTCTTTGACAAGCGGTTCAATGAAACCGGAGACAACCATGGTGGTGGCTTCCTCTTCGGAGAGACCGCGGCTCATCAGGTAGAAGAGCTGCTCCTCACCCACTTTGCTGACCGAAGCCTCGTGACCGATGGTGACGTCATCTTCGTCAATCTCGATGTAGGGATACGTGTCTGAGCGCGATTTCGGGTCGAGCAGCAGCGCGTCACAGACCACGTTGGACTTCACACCCTTCGCGCCCTTGTAGACTTTCAAGAGACCGCGATAGGAAGCGCGTCCGCCAGACTTCGAGATGGACTTGGACGTGATCTTGCTGGTGGTGTTCGGAGCGAAGTGAACCATCTTCGAACCCGCATCCTGAATCTGACCCGGACCCGCGAACGCCATCGAGAGCATTTCGCCGCGAGCGCCGGGTTCCATCAAATAGCAGGACGGATATTTCATCGTGACCTTCGAGCCGATGTTGGCATCGACCCATTCGTGCGTGCCATTTTCAAATACTTTGGCGCGCTGTGTTACGAGGTTGTAGACGTTGGTAGACCAGTTTTGAATGGTTGAGTAGCGCGAGCGTGCACCCTTCTTCACAATGATCTCGATCACGCCAGAGTGGAACGAGTCGGTGGTGTACTGCGGCGCGGTACAGCCTTCCACGTAGTGCACCGAAGCACCTTCATCCACGATGATCAGCGTCCGCTCGAACTGACCGACATTCGCCGTATTCAAGCGGAAGTATGCCTGCAGCGGCAGATCCACTTTCACACCTTTCGGCACATAGACGAACGACCCACCCGACCAAACAGCGCTATTCAACGCTGCGAACTTGTTATCTTCGATCGGGATGACCGTTCCGAAATATTCACGGAACAGGTCGGGATGTTTGCGTAAACCATCTTCTATGGAAAGGAAGATCACGCCCTGCTTCTCAAGATGCTCCTGAATCGAATGGTAGACCATCTCTGATTCATACTGTGCACCTAAACCCGCCAGAAACTTGCGTTCGGCTTCCGGCACACCGAGCTTGTCGAAGGTACGTTTGATGTCATCGGGAACATCGTCCCATGATTTTTCGCTCTTCTCGGTCGGCTTGACGTAGTAGTAAATGTTGTTGAGATCCAACTCTTTGAGCGAAGGACCCCAGTTCGGCATGGGACGCTTCTGGAAGTGTTCAAGCGCCTTCAACCGGAAATCAAGCATCCATTGCGGCTCGCCCTTCATATGCGAGATCTGTTCAACAACTTCGCGGTCGAGTCCTTTGCGGGATTTGAACGCGTAGTTATCGTCGCGGTCATGGAAACCGTACTTGTACTCGCCAATATCTTCTAAGATTTTTGCATCGTCACTCATAGTAATCTCCTGTTAAACACAAAGGGCACGAAGTACACTAAGGGGTAAAAGTCAAAAGGTTTAAAAACCTTCGTGACCTTTGTCCCGCTCGCCCCTTTGCGAATCTCAGTGCAGCGAGCGGGATTGAGTCCTTTGTGTTTAATTATTATGCGGGAGTTTCCTCGTATTTCTCGCGGATCCACTCGTAACCCTTTTCTTCAAGATGCAGCGCCAGGTCCGGTCCGCCCGATTCGACGATCTTTCCGCCGAGCATCACATGGACATAATCAGGTTTAATGTAGTTCAATAGACGCTGATAATGTGTGATGACGAGCACGCCCAGGTCCTTACTCATCAAAGCGTTGACACCTTCAGATACGATACGCAGCGCGTCGATATCCAAACCGGAGTCAGTCTCGTCTAAAATAGCGATCTCTGGCTGAAGGGTTGCCATCTGAAGGATCTCGGCACGCTTCTTTTCTCCACCTGAAAAACCATCATTGAGATAACGACCGGCAAACGCTGGGTCCATTTTCAGGGTCGCCATCTTTTCCTTGAGCAGTTTGCGGAACTCAGGAATGGGCATCCCCTTATCTTCGGGGTTGACCGCGCGGCGGCGGGCATTGAGAGCCGTGCGCAGAAAGTTCGCTACGGTTACGCCCGGGATGGCGACCGGATACTGGAATGCTAAAAAGATTCCGAGCCGGGAGCGTTCATCCGGCTCCAACTCGAGGACATTTTGTCCCTTAAAAATGACTTCACCTTCTGTGACGGTATAGGATGGATGACCCATCAACGTGTAAGCGAGTGTAGACTTCCCCGTACCATTCGGTCCCATAATTGCATGGACCTTCCCCTGTTCGATGGTCAAATCCAACCCTTTAAGAATTTCCTTGTCTTCAATACTGACGTGCAGGTTCTTGATTTCGAGTTGCGACATTCCTGTTTGCTCCTACCACTTATGTTATTTTGTGTATTTTAGGGTAAATTTAAGCCATAAAACGTGCTTTTGGCTGATTTTTTGGGTTTTAAGCCTCTTATGGCATGGTATTCAAACCGGCGGCATTATAGCAGGGTTAGGTCAAAATGTCAAATATTTATCATATTTTTCTAGTATATTAAATCATAAGGATAACCACCGACAACTTTGGGTGTATTTATAGATAAACCAGCTTATTGGAGGCGTTATGAGTTCAACAATTGCGATGTGGCGCAAATCCTTGTCACAACTGATCATGATGAAAGAGAAACAGGAATGGGACGCGCTTGATATTTTGTCAAAGTGGTTCATTGCTACACGTTCTGCCGTAGGGACGATTACGCTTTTTTCCGGTCTGATCGGCGGTTTACTGGCCTGGCAAAACCTATATGTGAATGAAAAACCGTTCAGCTTTATCACCTGGCTGATCCTCACTCTGGGGCTCTTCATCGCCCATGGCACGAATAATCTGATCAACGATTACACCGACTTCAGCCGCGGCATCGACAAGGACAACTATTTCCGCACGCAATACGGGGTCCACCCACTCGCGCAGGGGTTCTGGGACAAACAAACCCACCTGATCTGGTTCGGGATCAGTGGACTATTGGCGGCGCTATCTGGCATCTATGCCTTGTATTACACCCATTTCGCCCCGATCGTGATCTGGCTATTCGCTGTTGGAGCGTTCATCTTACTGTTCTACACCTACCCACTCAAATATGTTGGCATTGGCGAGCTGTCCATCTTTATTATTTGGGGCCCGCTTATGATCGGCGGTGTCTATTATGTTCTGACAGGGCTTTGGGATTGGGCGGTTATCCTCGCCAGTTTGCCCATCGGTTTGAACGTGGTCACGATCAATCTTGGAAAACATACGGACAAGCTAAAAGAGGACAAGGTTAAGAAAGTGAGAACGCTGCCCGTGATCGTGGGTGAGCCGGCCGCACGGTTCATCACCATGTCTGCAATTGTACTTTCGTATATAGTGACGCTTTATCTGATTTTTGTCACTCACTTCTTTACGCCCATCATGCTGCTGATCTTCGTTGCGATCAAACCTGCACAGGTGGCGTTGAAGCGGCTCTCAAATCCACGCCCGAGTGAGGCGCCCGCTGGATATCCGATCTGGCCGCGCTGGTTCTCGACCGTGTGCTTTGTTCACAATCGCATGTTCAGTAACTACTTTGTACTTGCACTGATCCTCGAAACGGTAATCCGAACGATCTTTCCAACGTTCTGGCGGTAAAGACTACCCTTGGTATTTGTCGGACGCACTTGCGATCGAATAAGTGCTCCTGTGGGGCTGGATTTTTATGATATTTATCTAATATATTGACAAAGAGTTTCGTGGCTGTTATACTGCCGCGCATGAAAAGCACGAAAGACAAGATTCTTCAGACCCTGCTCCGCAAGCCAAAGATCACGATCAATGAACTGGCTGATGCGGTGGGCATCAATCCCATCTCGGTCCGTCATCACCTGACCAATCTGCAGATGGAGGGGCTCGTCGCAGCGGATGAAGAACGCCACGGCGTGGGACGACCGCGTCTAGTGTACTCGCTTACCGAGGACGGCATGGAGAAATTCCCAACGAAATATTTGCGCCTGACCACACGTCTATTGGCGCAGATGAAAGAGACCATGCCGGCTCCAGTGGTCAGCAAGTTATTCAACCAGATCGCCGAAGACCTGGCCGATGAATACTCCAGCCAGATCAAAGGCATGGATATGGAAGAGCGCCTGGAGTTTGTCAAGGAATTACTCGCCCAGGAAGGTTTCACCGTTGAATGGGAAAAGATCGGCGCCCAGTATCAGATCCACGAGATCTCATGCCCATACTATCAAATTGGTGTAGCTCATCCTGAGGTCTGCACCGTGGACCAGACGCTGATCTCAAAGATGCTGGCCGTGCCTGCCAACAAGGTCCAATGCATCCTGGATGGCGGAGCCCATTGTACATATGTAGTTCAGCCTGCTGGCGTAAAAAACTAGGTCGCTATCGGTAGAGAAACGATCGATGACCGTTTTATTTGAGGAAAAATGACAGAAGAGACAATTAACGAAATCCAGTGGACGATCCACCAGAGCCATCCCGATATGGTAAAACCAGCCCGCGAGAAACTGGCAGAAGTGGTTGACCCCGAAATTGGCATGAATATCATCCAATTGGGATTGGTCCGTGATATTACCATCGAGAATGATATTGCACGTCTCAAGATGATCCTCACGACCCCATTCTGTCCTTATGGGCCGGCAATGATCGAGATGACCAAGGCCAAGGCCGTCGAAGGACTCAACATGCCTGTGACCATTGAAATGGGCATGGAGATGTGGGACTTCTCGATGATGGAGGATCCATCCGCATTGGATTGGGGCATGTACGCGTAGAGCAACCAAACATAACGTTTGAAACTGGATTACCGGTTGCGGTGATCCAGTTTTGTTTTTAAGACTGGATATAATCAGGATGCAAAGGCAAATCCATATGAGATACTTCACACTTGGTTCCATCCTGATCCTGACCCTGCTCGCCTCATGCTCACCCTCGAGCCTTTCTACAGATTCCCCAAAAGCCATTCCCTTGAAGGATTGTGCCCTAACGTCGCCTTCCGGCGAACAAACAGATGCAAAGTGCGGCACATTAAGCGTCCCCGAGGATCGATCCAACCCGAATGGAAGGAAGATCGATCTGCATATTGCGGTCATCCCTGCCATCAAACGTAACCCTCAGCCCGATCCGCTCTTTCTTTTGGCAGGTGGCCCGGGGCAATCTGCGATCGAGACCTTTCCAGTGATGATCCCGATGTTGTTCGATATTCACCAGGATCGTGACATTGTGCTCGTCGATCAACGCGGGACAGGCAAATCAAACCCGCTGCGTTGTCTCGATCCTGAAGACGAATCGCTGGACAATGATGAAGCGTTGGCAAAACTCAAATCATGTCCTGAAACGCTCGATGCCGATCCACGTTTCTATACCACCGAGATCGCCATGACCGATCTGGAAGAAGTGCGTGCCGCTCTGGGATATGAGTCTATCAACATCTATGGAGCATCGTACGGGACGCGGGCTGCTCTCACCTACCTGCGAATGTTCCCTGAACACGTACGCACAATCACACTTGACGCCGTTGTCGACCCCGGATTTGTCATGTTTATGGACGCTGCAAAAGACGGACAATCTGCACTGAATGAATTCTTCCATCGGTGTGAGATAGACCAAGCCTGCAAGGCAAACTTTCCAAATATCAAACAAGAATTCGACGGCTTGCTCACCCGTCTGGATGAAACACCCGCAGAGATCACCATCCCTCACCCACTAACCAACAAACCGCTCAAGCTGACCGTTACAAGACAAATGGTCACCAACATGGTTTTCAACACTCTCTATGTGCCAGATCTGGTTGCCACCCTGCCGCTGTCTATCCATATTGCCTATGCAGACGAGAATTACGTCCCATTGATCTCTCAGGCGTTTCTTGTCAACGCGAATCTGTACGATGGCATGTTCTACGCAGTTGCATGTACAGAAGATGCGCCACTCATTTCATCCGACCAGTCCGCCCAGCAGAGCCAAGGTAGTGTCTTTGGAAATCGCACAACCGACTTTATGGAAGTATGCGCAAAATGGCCAAAAGGAACCGTTTCACCAGAGTTCCGTGAACCGGTCACATCAAATGCACCTGCATTGATACTCTCTGGAGATGCAGATCCGATCACCCCTCCCTGGCATGCAGAACGGGTTGCAGTCAAATTCACGAACGAACTTCATCTTATCTTCCCAGGCATGGGGCATGGCAATCTCGCCAACCGATGTTCGACGAATTTGTTCAAGAAGTTTATCGAAACAGCATCGACAAGCGGGCTTGATGTGACTTGTGTCAAAGATATTCAGCCACCGCCGTTCTTCGTCGATTTCAGCGGACCACTTCCATAAAAACTCAGAGACATCATCATGATCAACGTTCAAAGTATTTCAAAACACTTCGGCAAAGTAAAAGCCGTCGAGAATGTGTCATTCACAGCTCTTGACGGCCAAATTACCGGCCTGCTTGGACCCAATGGTGCCGGGAAGAGCACCACCCTTCGAATGCTCTATACCCTGCTAAAACCGGATAGCGGTTCAGCACAGGTGGATGGGGTCGACGTGCGGCAATCGCCGCTGGAGGTTCGACAGCGAATCGGCGTTCTGGCTGACGCGCGTGGAATCTACCCGCGTCTGACCACCCGTGAAAATATCCGTTATTTTGGGCGCCTTCACGGGCTGGAGGGAGATGCGCTTGAAAAGCAAATCGATTCGCTGCTCATTCTTCTTGATATGCAATCCATCGCAGATCGCAAAACGGAAGGCTTCTCCACCGGCGAAAAACTTAAAGTGGCTATTGCGCGTACACTCGTGCATGATCCTAAAAATGTTCTGCTGGATGAACCCACCAACGGACTGGACGTGATGAGCACTCGTGCCATGCGTCAATTCATCCTGCGGCTACGCGAGGAAGGCAAGTGCGTATTGTTCACCAGTCACATTATGCAGGAAGTTGCCGCACTGTGCGACCAGATCATCATCATTTCTCATGGGATGGTTTCTGCGAATGGCAGCCCGGATGACCTACGGAGGCAGACCGGCCACGATAATCTTGAAGATGCATTTGTAGCCGCGATCGGTTCAGAAGAGGGGTTGGTACGATGAAAAAGATATTTGTGATCTTTCAAAAGGAAATGCTCGATAACCTGCGTGATTACAGAAGCTGGCTGACAGGTTTGTTTTGGGCACTGTTTGGACCGCTATTACTCGGCGGCATGATCATGTTACTAGGGAACAGCATACGCGAAAAAACAGACCAGCCATTATCCCTGCCTGTTGCGGGTGCTGAGAATGCGCCCAACCTGATCGCTTTCCTGGAACAACAGGGGGTCGTTATCGAACCGGCCC
>CAZKSG010000194.1:0-8406 GCA_964555335.1 uncultured Anaerolinea sp. | reverse complement strand
GTTTTTCCGGTTTCAACGGCGAGGCATTGATCAGCGCCGGATGCACTTTGACCGGACGCAAATTGGCGAACACGCCTAGTCCTTTGCGCAGGGCGAGTAGTCCACGCTCGGGACGGTCCGTGGCTTTGGGGTCATCCCACTTTGGGCCGCCAACCGCGCCCAGTAAAACGGAGTCTGATGCCTGGCAATCGGCGAGCGTCTCATCGGTCAAAGACGAACCGTATTTGTCGATCGAGCAGCCACCCATTAAGCGTTCTTGGAAATTGAAAGTGTGTTTGTATTTGCTGGCAATCACATCCAGCACGCGGATGGCTTCGGAAACCACTTCCGGTCCGATGCCGTCACCAGGGAGCAGGGTAATATTGAAGTTCAAGTGAATGTCCATTCCGACCGTAGACCGTGGATAGTAGACCGAATCACGGTCCGTGGTCCACAGTCCACCGTCCATTTAGTGTGCCATCATCAAGCCATACTCCATCGAATCAGCCAATGCACGCCAGCTGGCTTCGATGATATTCGTCCCCGCGCCCACCGTACTCCAGCGCGATGTGGAATTGCGCGTGTCGATCAAAACACGCGTGATTGCTTCGGTGCCATGATCTGAATCCAAGATGCGGACTTTGTAATCCGACAGATGGAATTTCGAGATCTGAGGATAGTAATCCTTCAACGCTTTGCGCAATGCCAGGTCCAAAGCGTTAACCGGACCGTTTCCTTCAGCAGCGGTGTGCAGTACTTCACCCTGCACACGGACCTTGACCATCGCTTCGGCAAAGATGCCGCGTCCCTGGCGGTGTTCGACGTTGACAAAGAAATCGATCAACTCGAACGGCGGCTTGTATCCATATTCCTGTCGCTTGAGCATGATCGCCACCGAGGCTTCAGCCGCTTCAAAGGAAAAACCGCGCGCTTCGAGTTCCTTGATCTCATTGAGAACAGGGACAACTTCCGTGCCTTCCACTTCAACGCCGTGCTCCTCCGCTTTGCTCAACAAATTGCCACGCCCAGAAAGATCAGAGACCACCACACGCATTTTGTTGCCAATCTTCTCCGGCTCTACGTGCTGATACGATTGCGGAGAACGACGCGTCGCCGCCACATGGACTCCGCCTTTGTGTGCAAATGCAGATTTGCCCACAAACGGCAAATGTTCATCAGGCGTGATATTCGCGACTTCTGCGACAAAATGAGACAAGTCATATAAATGCTCAACGTTGCCTGCAGGCAGGCATTGGTATCCCATCTTCAATTCAAGGTCTGCGATGATCGAGACGAGATTGGCATTGCCGCAACGTTCACCGACACCGTTGATCGTCCCCTGCACCTGAATGGCGCCTTGACGGATGGCGGTCAATGAGTTGATCACCGCGCATTCCGAATCGTTATGCGTGTGAATTCCAAAAGGATGATTGATTTCGTTTTTAAGTTCGCAGATGATTCGTTCCACATCCCAGGGCAATGTTCCGCCGTTCGTATCACATAAGACAAGAGTCTCCGCCCCACCACGGATCGCAGCTCGCAATGTTTCGAGAGCGTAGGCAGAATCCGCTTTGTAGCCATCGAAGAAATGTTCCGCGTCATAGATCACGCGCTTGCCATTGGATTTGAGATACGCAACAGACTGTTCGATGATTCGCAGATTATCTTCATAGGTGGTCAGCAACACTTCTTTGACGTGCAGAGTCCACGTCTTACCAAAGATCGTGCAGACAGGTGTCCGGGAGTCAAGCAGCGCTTTGATGTTGGCATCATCCTCCGGTCCGCCCTTGACACGGCAGGTGGAGCCAAACGCGGCGACGAGGGCATTCTTCCACTGCATATCGCGGGCGCGCTCGAAGAATTCCACGTCTTTTGGGTTCGAACCAGGCCAGCCGCCTTCGATAAAGGCAACACCCAGTTCATCCAGTTTTTGCGCTACACGGATCTTGTCATTGCCAGAAAGCGTGAAGCCTTCGGACTGTGTTCCATCGCGGAGGGTGGTGTCGTAGATTTGGATTTGTTGCATAAGGTTTCCTAATTCAAAATGCGGAAGGGAAAAATCAGAATGCAGAATTGAAGTTTCTCAGTCTACATTCATCATTCTGCATTCTTCATTTCATATGCCGCGATCTCTTTTTCAAAACTCATGATGTAACCAAGTTCATCAGTCCCATTCAACAAACAGGTCTTGTTGAACGAATCGATCGGGAATTCGACAGAACCATTCGGGAATGAGAGTGTCTGTGATGCAAGATCAACTGTGAACTCGGCATTTGGCACTTCTTCCAGATACTCGAACAACATCTTGTGAGTAGCTTCATCCACGATGATGGGAATGAGTCCGTTCTTCAGTGAGTTGTTGCGGAAGATATCCGCAAAGGATGTGCTGATCACCGCACGGAATCCATACGAGGTCAGCGCCCAGGGGGCATGTTCACGGCTCGAGCCGCAGCCGAAGTTGTCACCGGCTAATAAGATCTGACACCCCTGTGATTCGGGCTTGTTCAAGACAAAATCCGCTTTGGGAGATTTGTCGTCGTTATAGCGCCAGTTGAAAAACAAGGCATCGGCGAGACCGTTCTTATCGGTCACTTTCAGGAATTGCGCAGGGATGATCTGGTCCGTATCAATGTCATTGACCGGCAGAGGCATCACGCGCGAAGTTAATGTTGTGAATTGAGCCATAGATAATCCTTATGTCATTGCGAGGAGCGAACGCCAGTAAGCGGCGAAGCAATCTCCTGATAATGACGTGTTATTTATTGGGTCGACGTCCACCAAAGACAGCGAGTTCATAGATGCGGAAGTAACAATCCACTTCTTCGTAACCAATCTCGCGCAGCCAGTCGCATTGGAGTTCGACTGGTGCAAGGATATTCGCTGCTTTATCGGGTCGCATTGCGTATTCCTGCCGCACTTCCTCAAACGTACGAGTGCTGCCGTTCTGTTTCTCCATCGCGTGGCGAACAGATGAATAATGGTGTTCGAACAGGTCAATGTTGATCTGCGACTCTGATGAAACGTGTTCAATATTGATGAACCAACCGCCTGGTTTCAACAAGGCAAAGATCTCTTCGTACACAGCACGTTTGCGTGCGTCGGGTTGGTGATGAATCGAATATCCCGAGACGATCGCGTCAAACGGATCGTATGTCTGCATTTGCTTCACCCAGGCGGGATTCCCATAGTCTAAATTCTCAAAGGCGAGTTGACCTGCATAGTCCTTGAGCTGTTCACGTGCCTGCGCAAGCATGGGTTCCGAGAAATCTGCCAACACTCCACGTGCCGAGGGATATTCTCCCAACACTGTTGCGCCAAGGATGCCATCGCCACAGCCCAGGTCAAGAAAAGTCTCAACCGGTTCTGAACGGGTTTTCAGGATCGACATCATGATGCCGATCTGTTCTTGCGCCAACGGAATTGCTGTGCGATAAGACAGGTAGCGATTGACAATATCAGGTAGTTTCCAAACTTCATCTGTCGTCATGATCAGCCCAACATTGTCCTTACATCAGTGACTTTACCATTGATGGCAGTAGCAGCCGCTGTGAGTGGAGACGCCAGGAACGTGCGTCCACCTTTGCCCTGGCGGCCTTCGAAATTGCGGTTGCTGGTCGAAACGGCATATTGACCCGGCTGGAGTTGATCGCCGTTCATGGCGATACACATGGAGCAGCCCGCTTCGCGCCATTCGGCACCGGCTTCCTTGAAGATCTTATCGAGTCCTTCCTGCTCGGCTTGCTTCTTCACATCCTGCGAGCCGGGGACGACCATGACGCGCGTTCCATCAGCAACTTTGCGTCCTTTGAGCAAAGAGGCTGCCAAACGCAGGTCAGAGATACGCGAGTTGGTGCAGGAACCGATGAAGACCACATCCACTTTTTGCCCGAGCAGTGATTGACCGGGTTGCAAGCCCATATAGATCATCGCCTTTTCAAAGGCAGCTTTTTGTGACGCTTCAGCAAACGCATCTGCGGTTGGGACGCGGTCGGTGATTCTCATTCCCATACCGGGGTTTGTCCCGTAGGTGATCATCGGCTCCAGTTCAGATGCGTCGAGGGTGACAGACTTGTCATACGTTGCGCCGTCATCGGATGGCAAAGCACGCCATTTGGATACTGCCTTGTCCCATTCTTCACCCTTGGGTGCGAACTCCCGTCCATGCAGGTATTCAAAGGTGGTGTCATCGGGAGCGATCATGCCGGCACGTGCGCCACCTTCGATGGACATATTACAGATGGTCATACGCTGTTCCATCGACAGTCCACGGATGACATCGCCGGTGTACTCGAAAACATGTCCCGTTCCCCCACCAACACCGATCTTGGCGAGCAGGGCAAGGATGATGTCCTTGGCAGAAACACCCTGCGGAAGCGAACCGTTGACGCGCACTTCATAGGTCTTCGGTTTCTTCTGCAAGAGGCTTTGCGTTGCAAGGACATGCTCCACTTCGGAGGTGCCGATACCGAACGCCAGTGCGCCAAAGGCACCATGTGTAGCAGTGTGACTGTCGCCGCAAACGATGGTCATGCCAGGCTGGGTGCGTCCCAGTTCGGGACCAATCACATGCACGATGCCGCGGTGCGGACTGTCCATGCCGTGCAGGGTGATGCCGAAATCGGCGGCGTTCGTTTCCATTTGCTTGATCTGTGCCAATGCCATCGCATCAGAGATCGGCACATCGAGCGGGGTCGTCGGGATGGAGTGATCCATCGTGGCGAGAGTCTTATCCGGGCGGCGGACTTTGAGTCCGCGCTGGCGGAGACCGGTGAACGCCTGAGGGGAAGTCACTTCATGGACGAGGTGAAGGTCAATATAGAGAATGGCAGGAGATCCCGGTTGCTCGGTGACAACGTGAGAGTCCCAGATTTTTTGGAATAACGTTTTTGGCATAGTTATCATCATGTCATTGCGAGAAGCGAAGCGACGAAGCAAACTCTCATTGAACAGGAGATTGCTTCAGGCGGAAGAACACCGCCCTCGCAACGACATATTATCCTTCAGTAGTATCGTCCTCATCCATAACGGAATCAACTTCCGACTTGGACATGAGCGCACTAAAATCCCATCCAGAGGGAATGGTCTGTGGTTCGGGAAACGGGTTGTAGGCTGAATTCTGGTTAACATCCTGATGTTCATATTGAGTATTCATTGTGATATTCCTTTATCCAAGCATGACGCCATGGTTCTGATTTTCGTGAACAGGTTGAAGCCCTTCGGTCTGGGCAATAATCAGCTTATTAAGCGCGTTAAGATATGCTTTCGCACTGGCGACGATGATGTCAGTATCTGCGCCATGACCACCAAAGACGCGTTGGTACACCACTTCACTCTGCGCATCCATCGTCTGCAGTCCCGTCTCACCTTGCACACGGACCGTCACTTCACCGAGCGCATCAATCCCTTCAGTGATCGCGTGGACGTTGAACTCAAGTAACGTATTCCTGGTTTTGACAATGGCGTCAATTGCCTTATACGCCGCATCGACCGGACCGGATCCCATCGCCGCGTGGACATGCACCTTGCCATCCGGTCCCTTCAAGCGGACAGTGGCAGTGGGCATGCCCATTGTTCCACAGGTAACCTGCATGCCGTCGAGATAGTAAACATCGCGCGGACGGTAGAACTCGTCGGCGATCAACGCTTCAAGGTCAATATCAGTAATGACCTTCTTGCGGTCTGCAAGTTCTTTGAATCGTGCAAATGCTTTATCGAGTTCAACCTCATCAAGTGAGTGCCCCATCTCAGCCAGGCGATTCTTTAGCGCATGACGTCCGGAATGTTTTCCCATCACGAGCTTGGTCTGATTGACACCAACATCTTCGGGGCGCATGATCTCATATGTGGCTTGATGCTTGAGCATGCCATCCTGATGGATACCCGCTTCATGAGCAAATGCATTCGCACCAACGATTGCCTTATTCGGCTGGACGGGGATGCCCGTGTAATTGCTGACCAGCTTGCTGACGCGTGCGAGTTGCTGCGTTTCGATTCCCGTTTCAAGATCAAAAACAGGTCGGCGGGTCTTCAGCGTCATCACTACTTCTTCAAGTGACGTGTTACCCGCGCGTTCGCCGATACCGTTGATCGTCACTTCTGCCTGACGAGCACCGGCGCGAATTCCTGCCAGTGTATTGGCTGTTGCCATTCCCAGATCATCATGACAGTGCACCGAAACCGTGATGCCATCATGCATGCCTGGTGTATTTTTGATGATGCCATCGATCAAGGCAAAGTATTCATCCGGCGTGGTATACCCAACCGTATCGGGGATATTCAATGTTGTTGCACCCGCTTTGATCGCTTCACCCAACACGACATACAGAAATTCAGGATCGGAACGTCCTGCATCCTCAGGTGAGAACTCCACATCCTCACACTTGGACTTGGCGTACGCGACCATCTCTGAAACACGCTGGATCACTTCTTCTGGATCCATCTTCAACTTATGCTTCATGTGGATCGGCGACGTCGCCAGAAATGTATGGATGCGCGGCTTGGCAGCTCCCTGGATGGCTTCCCAGGCTTTGTCGATGTCGTTCTTGTTCGCGCGAGCCAGCCCTGCGACGACTGGAACTTTCGCATCCGGTTCACCTGCAGGCGGACAGCCCACTTCGAGTGCGATGCGTCGGACCGCTTCCAGGTCGTCGGGTGAGGCGGCGGGGAATCCTGCTTCGATGATATCGACGCCCATGCGAGCCAGATTTCGCGCCACTTCCAATTTCTCGGCAGAGGTCATCGTCGCGCCAGGAGATTGTTCGCCATCGCGTAAGGTAGTATCGAAAATTTTGACGTAGTTGCTTTTTGTCATAAAAACTCCTTCTACTCGACCACCGTTATTACTTCTTCCAATTCTCCGGTCTCAACGATCTCACCGCCGCCCCTGCAAGCCACATTTCTGAATCGCGGATGGCAGCAAGTTCCACATCGAGTTTCTCACGATAATCAGGTTTGCTATTGGCTTCGAGGGTGATACGCGCTTCGTTGCCGGTTTCGACGCTGTGATAAAGATCGCTGAAAACCGGAGCTACTGCATCGCGGAATTTATCTTTCCAATCGAGCGCGCCGCGCTGCGCGGTGGTGGAGCAGTTGGCGTACATCCAATCCATGCCGTTCTGTCCGACCAAACGGATCAACGACTGCGTCAGTTCTTCCACGGTTTCGTTGAACGCCTCCGAGGGAGAATGTCCGTGCTTGCGGAGTTCGTTGTACTGCGCTTCCATGATGCCCGCGAGAGCGCCCATCAACACGCCGCGTTCGCCGGTCAGATCGGAATACACTTCCTTTTGGAAAGTGGTTGGGAAGAGATAGCCAGCGCCGATAGCGATGCCCAACGCAATGGTGCGTTCATAGGCGCGACCAGTCGCATCCTGATGGACGGCAAAACTGGCGTTGATGCCGGAACCATCCAGGAAGTTCGTGCGGACACTGCGTCCGGAGCCCTTCGGCGCGACCAGTGCCACATCCACATGCGGAGGCGGGATCACGCCGGTATCATCTTTGAATGTCACAGAAAAACCATGCGAGAAGTACAACATGTCCCCTTCATCCAAACATTCCACAATCTTCGACCACTGCGAGCGCTGACCAGCATCCGATAACAAATATTGGATGACCGTTCCCTTTTCCGCTGCTTCTTCCACTTCGAACAGAGTCTCGCCGGGAACCCAGCCATCTTCGACAGCCTTGTCCCAGTTCTTCGTTCCCTTGCGCTGCCCAACAATGACCTTGACGCCGTTGTCGCGCATGTTCATCGCCTGCGCAGGACCCTGCACGCCGTAGCCCAGCACCGCTACAACTTCATTCTTCAATATCTCACGCGCCTTCTCGAGTGGAAATTCTTCGCGTGTAACGACTTCCTCTTCCGTGCCGCCGAAATTAATTTTTGCCATGATAATGATTTCTCCTGTTATTTGTTATCTCGGTGGTCGAGTGGGCGACGTTCGTTGTCGCCCGTACACCTGCACCCACCGCAGGTGCGGTGTCGAGACCACCCGGTTTCAAGTTATTGATTGTTTGAATCTGGCTGATGGTCTCGATACGCTCCGACGAACACGGGGCTACTCGACCATCGAATATCTCTACGGCACCATCGCCGCAATGGACACATCTTCGTAGTGACGGTCGCTCATGCCGGGCATGCGGCGCACACCCTCGTTGACTCCGCGCGTCATCGAGACTTGTCCGGTGCGGACCATTTCCACGATACCGATCGGGCGCAGAAGTTCGATCATGCCTTCGATCTTGTCCTCCGTGCCGGTGATCTCCACAATGACCGAGTCGGGAGCCACGTCCACGATGCGGGCGCGGAAGATCTCTGCTAACCCGTTGACTTCGGAACGCTTCTCGGGTGCAACCTTCACTTTGATCAGAGCCAGGTCACGGGTCACCGAAGGTTGATGCGTGACGTCCTGCACATCGATCACA
>CAZKSG010000193.1:0-8435 GCA_964555335.1 uncultured Anaerolinea sp. | reverse complement strand
GACAAGCAGAAACGCAAATACAAAGAGAAAAGCAAGGAATAGAACGGCTGTTAAAACCCAGAGACCGAACAGGAGCGGCACACTCACTGGAGCAAGATATACTGCAAAAGGGTGGTATATCTTTTTTTCAGGGTCATCTTTTTTACGTCTTAAATTTATGGCATACGCATAAGTTACACAAACATACAATATTAACAGGACCGTAATAGGAATTCCACACAGTAGATTAGGATTCAGAAACAACATACTTCACCCCAATAATGCATATCATGTGAATATTGTATAACAATTCTTCCAATGTGCAAGTAATAAAAATCCCGTGGAGGTTACACGGGATTGAGAGAACTGCCAATTCTTATTGTTCCAAGAAACGCTTCGCCGTTTCCACCAGCATGGCAGTACCAATCGGCAACGCCCGTTCATCCAGGTCAAACTTGGGATGATGAAGCTGGTACGCTTCCCGTCCTTCGATCTGTGTGCCCAGCATGAACATTGCCCCGGGAGCGTGTTTGAGAAATTCGCCGAAATCCTCTGCACCCAATGACTTGTGCATTTCATGCACTTTTTCCTGCCCAAGCAGATCCTTCCCCACTTTTTCGATCACATTCGAAACTGTTTCATCATTGACCATCGGCGGTCCGCCAAATTCGAACTTGAGTTCATAATCGCCGCCGAGCGCTTTGACAATGTCGAACGTCCGCTTCAATTCTTCGCGGATCTGTTTCTGCACATCCATGGATGTGAACCGGATCGTGCCTTTCATCGTCACCTTCTCAGGGATGACGTTCTCCGCATCGCCGCCACTGATGGCACCGATGCTTACCACTGCAGGTTCGAATGGGTCAAGCTTGCGCGAAACGATCCCATTCAAGGCAATGATGACCTGTGCCAGCAAAAAGAATGGATCGACCGTGGTGTGTGGATAAGCGCCGTGCCCGCCTTTACCAGAGATCGTGGCATACCATGTATCCACGCCGCCTGAGCACGGACCTGCGCTGATCTCGATGGCGCCCACTGGGACGTTCGGATTGACATGCTGTGCAATGACAAAATCCACGCCATCCATTGCTCCTTCATCCGACATGCGCTGTGCGCCGCTCTTGCCTTCCTCGTCGGCAGTCTCTTCGCAGGGTTGGAAGAGGAAGCGAACGCGACCAGGTAATTTTTCCTTTGACATCAACAATGCTGCACCCAGTGCCATCGCTGTGTGGCTATCGTGTCCACAGGCGTGCATAGCACCGACATTCTTGGACGCGTATTCATGATCGTTCTGTTCCAGGATAGGCAGTGCGTCCATATCCGCGCGGATGGCGACCACTTTGCTGCCTTCGCCGATCTCCGCGACAACGCCGGTCTTTCCCACACCGCGTTTGACGCGGTATCCCATCTTTTCCAGTTCATCTGCGACGATCTTCGATGTGCGATGAAGGTTGAACGCGATCTCAGGGTGCATGTGAAAGTCGCGTCGCCATTCGATGAGTTCTTCTGAAATTGCATGTGCCTGTTTGAGCATTGATTCTCCTTATTCTATTGAGTCGAGTCTACTTTTTGATGTGCTTGCTTGTCTCTTTTTCGGCGGCTGCCATGATTCTATTCAGTTCCTGCTCCTGCTGCATTTCCAGCGGCGGGACGGTGTGCTCGCGCAGAATCCGTTCAGCTTCCTCGATGGCATAGTCTGCCATCTGCTTACGTTCGAGCTTTTCATCCCACGTATCCCAGGAATTGCGTTCGGCAAGTTTGATGAGTGAAAGTTCACCGCCGCGCAGGTGTTTCATCGTGTGTTTCTGACCCAGAAAATTCCGCGTGCCATTCATTACGTTACCGATGATATCCACTGCCAGATGTTCGGCATCGGCGGAAAGCCCGGCTCGTAACCGTTTCACGCTGTTGGCGAGTTCATTATCCAACACCATTTGGGCAAAGGATCCCATCACACCGGCTTCCATCTCGCCAATGCCTGAGAGTTCGTCCGCACCGGCGAGGGCGGGAATCGTAGCGTTCAGTCCGCGTTCGAAGGCGTTTTGCGCGTCGAGGGTGTGGGCGTTCGTTGAGAATCCGTACACGTTGACCGAGAACCCGTAATAATGTCCAAGTTGAACCGTGACGGCGGAGGATAAACCCAATTCCACGCCGCTCCAGATCAAGCCGGTACGTGGCTCCAGCATCCCAAGACGTCCACAATAGACAACCCCACATCCCGGATTGATGATCTGTGCCAGCATCAGTGGAGCGAGAGACTCTGCACTCTGTTGTACAACACTGCCTGTGATGGTCATGGGAGAGGTCGCACCGCCGGTGGGGCAGGGAAGGTTGGCGTGGATCACACCGTACTTTGCCATCTCCATGATCGCTTCGGCAGCGATATCGTGCATCGTGAGCGGGCTGACCGGAGATAGTGACAGGGTTAATTCATTCGGCGGCGTTCCGACCACTGCTGCCATTTCCACCGCATATCTAACCTCATGCCCGAATTGGATACCGGGTCCCTGCACGGGTTTGGTGGTGTTCGAAAGCGCATGACGGTACATATGCATTGCCATCATCTCGTTCGATATATCTGGCGGAGTAAAGAACGGAGTCACTGTGTTGCAGTTGGGCAACGCATCGAGCAGGCGAATGGCATTTGCGGCATCTTCATTTGTTGCGACATGACGCGTATTTGTCCGAGCGTCATACACATCACGAGCTCCGCCGAGATTGTGAAAATATAGATTGCCTCCGCCCAGTTCATTGACCTGTCCGTTGCGTCCGCGTACACGAGGGCGTTTATTCGCTTTGGCGATACTGTCCATCACCAGATCGGGAGGAAAGCAGACACGGTTTCCGTTCATTGTACAGCCTGCGTCGAGCAAAATATCCAGGCTGGGCTTGTGGGTCCAGATGACACCCACTTCGCTCAAAACTTTGAGTGTCGCTTCGTGCATTGACTTTACGTCTTCGTCTGATAAAAACTTCAATCTCTCCATGGATTCTCCTCTGTACTATTCTTTTCCAATGCCTTTACCAAAAAATCGACACACCTTAATTCAGAGTCGATCACGTTTTCAAGTTTCAAGAACGAATGCCCCTCCTCTTCATACAATAGCAGTTCCACAGTTTTCCCAAGTTCGACAAGTTTATCACGGGCATTGATGGAATCCTCTGCCGGGCAGCGCAGATCATGTCCACCACAGATCAATTGCACAGGCGCGTTGACTCGATCCAGAAAGAAATAGGGCGAAGCGTTATACCACCTCTCATAATTTTTTTCCGGATCGCCCATATTTTCAATATCCCAGTGTTGCACATCCTCACGTGAATCTTTATGTGTCTTGAACCAGTTCATGAATGGCACAACTGCTGAGCCACCGCACCACAATTCGGGATATTGTGTCAGACAGGTCATCGTCAAGTAACCACCATGACTTCGTCCTGTCACTACGATTTGTTGTGGATCAGCAATTCCTTCGCGAATCAAATATTGTGCACCTGCTGTAACATCCCGCGTGTCCACGCCGCCGAGATCGAAACGCGCCGCATATTGCCAGTTGCGTCCATAGCCGGTGGAGCCGCGATAATTCGGCGCGAGCAGGGCATATCCGCGGCTGGCGAAATGTGCCATAGCCGGGTTCCACTCTGCAGAATAGTGCCAGTTCGGCCCGCCATGGACCATGACCACTGTTGGTGCAGGAGTCTGCTTGGGACGAAACAGCAACGCCGGAACCGATATACCATCCATGCCAGGATATTCAACCTCTTCAGGCAGGACAAACTCTTCTTTGGAGATCTCTTCCGGCATCGAGTGGGTCAATTGGATGACTTCGCCTGACTCGACATCGATCATCCAAAGATCGGGTGGCTGGCAGGAACTACTGAACATTGTGACCATCCGCTTCAAGTCAGGGGTGAAATTGATCCCGTTATGGACGCCTTGCCCAACCTGATACTTTTTCTCACCTCCCTCTCCGCCTGTAAGTTCAATCCAATTAACCGCTCCTTTATTTTGCGTGTAGGCATACTGGAAGTTTAAAGGGAGTATCTCCGTTGCTTGAGGAATACATATTGGCGATTGAGAATCGCCTTCGCTGCTTGTTGCCCATGAAATTTCTTTTGATTTCAGATCATACACACCAATATCAAACCACCCGCGCGGGTCGGCATGGAAAGCAAGTTTTGTTCCATCTGCTGACCACTTCGGATCATGCGCATTGAGTCTTAGATCGTTGACTTCTCTTGTTTCCAAATCTACGATAAAGATGCGATAATCCTGTCCATGCATTTCGCAACAGACGGCGAGATGCTTCCCATCCGGTGACCACTCCACCTGCCAGGCGGGGTGACCCGTATCAAGGATCAGTTGTGCTTCGCCTCCTTCGGCAGAGACGACATAGGCGCTGAAATGTCCGTGCTGATCGCTCAGGAACACGAGTTGACGTCCATCGGGTGACCAGCTGAAGTTAGGTTGTAATGCATGGGAGATATTCGGTGTGAGATCAGTGTGCTCGCCGGTGATGCGGTTGTAGACGAAGAGATGATAACTTTCGCTGCCATCGAAATCTAGGGCGTAGGCGAGACGAGTCCCATCGGGGGAGTAGCGCGGGTTGAGTTTGCCGCCAGGAGACGAGGTGATAGATTGAATTCCTCCCTCACCCCTGCCCCCTCTCCCAGCGGGAGAGGGAGACTTCAGCTCCAATTCATAAATATGCCATTCGCCTGTTTTGTTCCAGGCGAAGGCGAGATGAGTCCCATCGGGAGATATGTCGAATCCCGCGTCAACGCATGGGATTCGAAGGAGTTGGGTGAGATTAAGCATACTTATGCGAGTTCAAGATCCTCAACGAATGGTAAATGTTCAAGTCCGGCTTGTTTTGCGAGATCCAGCACAAAGGTATGAAGTTGATTCACTTTAGCGGGATCAAGTTCCGGTCGCTTGTAGGATGCGAGAATTTCCTGCACGCGGATCTTCGCACGGGAGAACGTATCCATCGAGCCGGATTCTTTCCAGCCGCGCATTGAGTCACGGTCAATGACCTTGCTCGGCATGTGCTGTTCTTCGCGGAAGAGTTTCATGGTGATCTTCTGCTTGAGGAAGTCGCCACCCTTGAAGTTGACGCCTTCGTAGAAACCGGTGGCAAGTGTTTCGGTGTGGACTTTCATGCCGTCCAACATACGCTTTGCCATGGCGATACCTTCCGCATCCACGACGAGTTTTTCTGGGCTTTGGCAGAGGAGCGAATCCAACATGCCGGCGCCGGAGATCATGTTGATGCCGCTCAATGCGCCGATCAACGCACCCATGCCACTTTCGAGCCCGGCTTGCATATCAAGTAGTTTTGACTCAGTGGCGCTGAGGTAGGCATGTGTCGGCAAGCTGAGCGACTTGCCGACTTGCGCGTAGGATGAATCGATCATCGCAGTCTCGACCGAGCCGAACGGCGTGCCGCCTTTACGCATGTCGAACGTGGACGGTGCGCCGCCCCAGACGATGGGGGAGCTAGGGCACGCTAACTGATGGATGGTAATACCCGAGAGACATTCCGCGGCGTGTTGTGTGACCGCGCCGATCAACGTGACCGGAGCCGCCGCACCTGCCAACGGCATGGAAACGATCTCGGCGGGTACGCCCGCACGAGCCAACGCGATCAACTGCCCTGCGCCGAAGTTCGACCAGATCAACGGCGGCGATGGGCAGGCATCAAAAATGGCACGTGGATGTTCTTTCAAGTTATCGCGTCCGCCCGCGAAGATGGCGAGCATGTCGATCATGTGATGCACGGTCTTGTTGGTGAACGCGCCGGTGACGATCGGTTTCTTCGAATACAGCATGACCAGATACAACCGATACAGGTCATGGATTTCCTTCGGCACATCGTGGCAGACAATGGCTGTGGACTGCGCATCATACTGCGGGAGGCTATCCGCTACCTTTACCACGCGGATCAGGTCTTCGGTCTCGGATGTCTTGTGTTCGAGCGTTTCAGGGATGAGGATTGCAACACCCGATGAGCCAGGGTCGAACTGGACCGCATCGCCTCCATACTGGACAGTGGGATTGCCGTCGTAATCGTAGAGGAAGAACTGGCGAGGGACCGTTTCCAGCGCCTTCTTGACGATCTGCGCCGGGATGCGGATGACCATTGTCTCTTCATCCACTTGCGCACCGGCGTCCATGAGCAGTTGACGCGCTTCCGGGTTCTGGACTTTGATGCCGGGCTTGAGCATCAACTGATATGCCTCATCGAGGATGCGGGCGATCAGTTCATCATTGAGCAGAGATAACTTGGGCTGCATAAAGCACCTCCTGGGGTACTGTGAAATGCGAGTCTGTGACTCGTTGGATTGTGATGATGTCCAGTTGCCCAGGAATATTTCCGTCATTGCGAGGAGCGCCTTTTGCGACGAAGCAATCCTTTGATTGTGAGTGAGATTGCTTCGCCCTATCGGGCTCGCAATGACGGTGTTAAGCTGGTTGAAAATCTTCGAGAGTGGGCAACTGTTCGAGACCAGCCTTTTGACTGAGGTCAAGCATAAAGGCGTGGAGTCGGCTTTCTTTAATGGGATCAAGCTCCGGGCGTCGGTAGGAAGCGATCAGTTCGTTCACACGGAGGCGGGCGCGTCCGAAGGCGTCCAATGATCCGGCAGCTTTCCATGCGCGAGTCGAATCCCGGTCAATGACGCTGCCGGGCAGGATCTGTTCTTCACGGAACAACTTCATGGTGATCTTCTGCTTGAGGAAGTCACCGCCTTTGAAGTTGATCTTCTCATCGTAAAAGTCTGTGGCGAGTTTCTCCGTGTGCTGCTTGACACCCATGACCATGCGCTTCGCCATGGAGATACCTTCGGCGTCGATGACGAGCTTTTCGGCGCTGTGACAGGCAAGGAAATCGAGCATGCCCGAGCCGGAGATCATGTTGATGCCGCTCAGCGCACCGACCATGGCAGTGATGCCGCTTTCGAGACCTGCCTGCGCATCGACCAGTTTCGAATCGGTCGCGCCGAGGTAGGTGTGCGTGGGCATGTGCAGGGATTTGGCGACCTGCGCATACGAGCAATCGAGCATGGCGGTTTCGACCGCACCCATCGGGGTAGCGCCCTTACGCATGTCGAAGATCGCCGCCGCGCCGCCCCAGACGATGGGGGAGCCGGGATTAGCTAGTTGGTGGATGGTGATGCCCGCCAGACACTCGGCGGTGTGCTGCGTGATCGTGCCCAGCATGGTGACCGGCGATGCCGCACCCGCGAGCGGAACCGAGACGATCTCTGCGGGGATGCCAGCCTTCGCCAGCGCGATGAGATTGCCTGCACCGAAGTTCGACCAGATGAGCGGCGGAGCAGGGCACACGTCAAAGATGGCACGCGGCTTTTCGCGTGCGGATTCGGGGCTGCCCGCGAAGAGTACGAGCATGTCGATCATTTCTTGCACGGTCTTGTTGGTGAACGCGCCGGTGACGATGGGTTTCTTGGAGTAGAGGAGTGCTAGATAAAGACGATACGAATCTTGGATATCTTTGGGAACGTCGTGACAGATCACGGCGGTGGATTGCGCGTCGTACTGGGGGATCTGCTCGGCGACCTTAAGCAGGCGGAGCAGGTGCGATGTCTCGGTGGTGTCGTGTTCGAGCGTCTCCGGGTTGAGCATGGTGATGCCGGAAGAACCCGGGTCAAAGTGGACAGAGTCGCCGCCGTAGTGGACAACGGGATTGCCATCGTAATCGTATAAATAAAATTCCCGCGGAACGCTTTCCAAGGCTTTGTGGACGAGCGATGCGGGAATGCCGATGACTTGATTGTCAGGATACAGTTTTGCGCCCGCCGCGGCGAGCAGGTCCCGTGCTTCAGGGTTTTGCACCTTGATGCCGGGGCACTGGAGGAGTTCATAAGCTTCCTCCAGAATTTTGGCAATGAGTTCATCGTTGAGGAGCGTAAGTTTTGGTTGCATAAGACACCTCTAAATAAATTGTGAATGCTGAATGGCGAATTCAGAATTCGATTCTCTTTGGCGAAAGAGATTGAAAAACTGTTTGAAGGTTGAAGGTTTGCAGGTTTCAAGTTGATCGCTTGTCCAACCTGCAAACCTTCCAACGTGTGACCTGTAACTTATTTTTCGACCGACCTGATGATCTTTTTCATTTCTTCACTGATCTTCGGGTCGAGAGTCTCGGGCTGGTGTTCTGCCAGGATTTTGCGTGCCTTGGCGGTTGCCCAATCACGAGCATCATCACCTTTGGCTTCCCATTCGGAGTAGGGACGCCGGTCCATGAACTGCGGCATGAACAATTCACGCATGTGTCGACGGGTATGTTTCTGTGCCAGATAATGTCCGCCGGGACCAACGTTGGCGATCGCTTCGAGAGCGAGCGTTTCATCATCGACAACGATGCCCTGCATCATCTTGTGGACGATCGAGAAGATCTCGCAGTCCATCATCATCTCGGCAAAGGACCAGATGCGGCTGC
>CAZKSG010000192.1:0-8451 GCA_964555335.1 uncultured Anaerolinea sp. | reverse complement strand
GCCTGTTGCAGCCGAGCACTCGTCCAGCCGAGTTGGTCTGGCGCATGGATGTGACCTCTGTGGATGGCAGCCTGCCAATCCGTGAGTTGATGTTGATCAACGCCGAAACGGGCAATCCTGACTTCCATTTCAATCAGGTCGATACGGCGTGGAAGGTGAATACAAATGTCGGGCTGATTGATGAAACTAATCCAACACCTACTCCCCAGCCTACAGAAACGCCGATCCGGGATGAAGTACAAGTTTTCGCACCAACCAGCGATCCTCAGAACGATAACTCAGGTTTTTTGGCTGGAGTGACAAGCGGTGATGTAACAACACTATCTGGAACAGTTTGGTATGTTAGTACAACGGGGAGTGATACAAACAACTGTTTGTCATCTGCTGCAACATGCAAATCCATCACGGCTGTTTTTTCGAAGGCGGGGTTTTCTGGAGGAGACATAATAAGAGTAGCCAGTGGGACTTACGTTTACACTTCAGGTAGCGCGGGGTATGTTGTGACGATTTCCAAAGATGTCTCTATCAGTGGTGGTTGGGACTCTACGTTTACGAGTCAGACAGGGTTTACGACGGTTGATGGGCAGAATTCTCATAGTGGAATCTTGATTGATGATGGGATAGTATCAGACGTGGCAGTTAGTGTTGATCGGTTTATCGTCAAGCAAGGTGTGATCGGGATATACAATACCGAGCAGCTAATACTAAATAATAGCTCAATCCATAGTAACTCACGAGAAGGTATTTTCAACGTGGGTTCGTCTCTCACTTTGAACAATGTAGTAATTTCCAAGAATATCAATTTGACCAATTATGGAGGAGGAATCTACACAAGAAAGTCAACAATTGTCATGAACAATGTGACCCTCTCTCAAAATTACAGCTATGCGGGAGGCGGAATATACTATGACGCCAGTCCATCCGAAATCATTCCAATCCATGCAGCAAATACGATTATTTCCGGAAATACAGCTGGGGATTCTGCCCCAGATTGCAAGGCTTCTATTATCTCGGATGGTCACAATATTCTTGGTAATGCAAGTGGATGTACATTCGTATCCATGGCAAGTGATCAAGTTAACAGCGATCCAAAACTAGGCGTATTCCTTAAGGAATTCGGTTTTCATCCGCTACAAGCTACCAGCCCAGCCATCAATGCTGGTGATGGCTGCTATGGAACCGCAGACCAACGAGGAGTAACTCGAGTAAATGGATGCGATATAGGTGCTTTTGAATATGTGACACCCGGATTAATCTCATCCCTACTATTGTTTGGGGGAAACAACCAAACTACTGCTCCCAATTCAGAGTTCGGTCTTCCACTGCAAGTCGTGACTGTAGATAACTTGGGAAATCCTGTGCCTGGAGCGCAAATATCTTTTACGGGACCGATGAGTGGACCTAGCATAGCTTTTACTGTTAATAACAGCGTCGCCGCATCATTCATAACTGACAGCAGCGGTCTTGCCACAACATCGAGTCTAGAGTCCAATGCCTTGTTGGGGGTATATACGGTTACAGCTTCAACGGAAAACCCAGCGATCATCTTAAATTTCACACTTGAGAACCGCGGCTGGTATGTAGGCTCTTTCGGGAAAGACACGAATTCCTGCAATACTCCGATCGCTCCGTGTTTAACGATTACCGGCGCTTTAGCAAAGATCACGAGTGGGGATAAGATCTTTGTTGAAGCGGGTACATATACAGGTACTGGCAGTGAAACTGTGTTGATCAATAAGACCACATTTATTTCGGGTGGTTGGAATTCGACTTTTACGACACAAACCAGTATCTCCATAATTGACGGGGAAAATGTGCGAAATGGTCTGTATGTTTCAAGGGGTAATTCCACAGTTGACATCGATGTTGTACTCGAACGATTTATGATCCGAAATGGTATGGGTGGAGAGTATGGTGGCGGTATCTACAATGACGCCAATTTGACCTTAAGTAATAGCTCTGTCGTTAATAGCATGGCGCAGTATGGAGGTGGAATAAACAATTTCGGAACTCTGTACCTAGACAATACGACAATCGCAGCCAATCAAGCATCGACTCACGGAGGTGGTGTCTATAATTCTGGGTTCATCAGCCTCAATAATGCGACTATTAGCAATAATTTGGCTAGTTACAAAGGGGGTGGGATTATTAACACATATGGGGTGTCTGCCAATAATGTTAAAATCCGGAATAGCATACTTGCCAACAACACAACGCTGGAAAATTCTGCCTCTGATTGTTTTGCATCAATTACGTCACTTGGAAACAATATTATTGGTACAACAACTGGTTGCACAGTAACTCCCGCGAATGGCGACAAGTTTAATATAGATCCGAAGTTAGCTACCTTCCTTCCTTCGCAAGGTTATCAACCTTTGCTTGCTGGAAGCCTTGCCATTAACAGCGGAGATCCCGTTACATGCTGGACAACGGATCAACGCGGTGTTACGCGCGCGGGTGTCTGCGATATCGGCGCGTATGAATACACAACTCCTGGCATGGCATCTATGATTGTTCCGGTGAGCGAATCTCAACGCACTCCTCCAACATTTGCCTTTAGAAAGCCATTGCAGGTTGCCGTATTGGACGGACAAGGCAGCCCAGTATCTGGGGTAGTTGTGATTTTTACTGCCCCTGCGTCTGGTCCAAGTGCGATGTTTGGGCAAACGGATACTGACCAGCAGATTACAAACGCAGCAGGCATTGCCGCATCAGCACTGCCTACCGCCAATGCGGAAGCTGGTCACTATACAATAACTGCATCTTCGACATCCATCAACTCTATTAATTTGCCGATGGAAAACTTCGCTTGGTATGTGTCTACAGTTGGCGATGATGCAAGCAATTGTTCATCGCCTAGTACGCCTTGTGCGACAATCTCAAGCGCCGTGAACAAGGCTCAAAAAAACGACACGGTTTTGGTTGCCGCCGGTATATATACTCGTGATTTGCAGAATTACAACGTTGTGGAAATTGTTGATAATCCTGGCCTTCGTCTCGTTGGCGGGTGGGATGCAGGATTTAATAATAACATTAGCGTTTCGATTATCGATGGACAGGGAAAGCAGACAGGAATCTTTGTTGGGGATCATAGTGTTGGCGTAACTTTGGAACGGATAAAGATTCAAAACTCAACATTTGGAATCCAAAATACAGGCCGAATTCTGATTAACCAAGTTGCCATAACGCAGAACAGCGAGTATGGTATTTATAATGATGGTTCTTTAGCTGTTGCAGATCTCAAAAACTCCACAGTAAGTGAGAATCGTGCCATGGGGATATTTAATCACTATGGTTCGATGAATATCAACAACAGTACAATCACTAAAAATACGGGTATAGGACCATTTAGCCAAGGGGGAGGAATTTACTCATATGGTGCTACAACAATTTTACAAAATACAATACTTGCCCAAAATACAGCATTATTAGGACCGAATTGTTATACCTATCAATTGTATGGGCGGGGTCCTATTATTTCCAAGGGAAACAATATCATTGACAACATCGCCGATTGCGCGATTACGCCGGCACTTGGAGACAAGTTTAATATTGACTCTAAACTGTTGCCATTTATTAGTGGTGTCGGTTACCAGCCTTTACAACTGACAAGCCCCGCTATTAATGCTGGGAATCCATTGACTTGTGAGAAAAGCGATCAGAGAAATTCCCCCAGGCTTGTCGATGGAAAATGTGATATTGGGGCCTATGAGTACAAAGTTGGGGGAATCGTTGCAACTCTGGCACCTGTTCACACCAATATTATGCGGACACCAATCGAATATCCATTTCCACGTGGGCTGGAAATTGTAGCACTCGATGTGCTTGGTAGCCCTGTTGGTGGTGTATCGCTCGAAGTATCTGCTCCAATCAGTGGTCCGTCTGCATCCTTTAATGGTATCAACACCGTATCAGTTATGACCGATGTTAACGGTTATGCCAGAACACCAGTTGCCACGGCCAACAACCAATATGGTGATTTTTCTGTAACTGTTTCGTCAATTCCATCAGTTTTACCCATCACTATTCCACTTCACAATGGCGCATGGCTTGTTTCAGCTGAATCGGGCAACGACTCTAACAGTTGTCTCTCGCTGGATGCCCCTTGTGCCAGTATTCAGGGGGTCTTGCAAAAGATTGGATTCAACGACGATGAATATATATGGGTATCAGCAGGAACATATGCTTCAACAATCGTTGATTATATTCAAAGGGGGTCACATATCATCGGAGGATGGAATAAGGATTTTTCTGGGAATGGCGGAGCGACGTTACTCGGAATTCCATTTGCCGTAAATGCTCCGACACAATTCAGGAATATCGTATTTCAGACCGGGTTAACAAACAATTCGAAACTGTTGATCGAATCCTCTTCATTTCACGGTGCCGGTATACGGAACCGGGGATCTGGTCTGGATCTGGTCAATGTAACGATGACCGGAATTCAAGGTAGTGCAGCCATCGTGAATGATGCAAGTAATGTTCGCATCGTGAACAGCACCATTACGAATAATCGCGGTCTGGTCGTCGGTGGAGTTGAGAATAACAGCGGGGCCATTATTTTGAAAGACACCATCCTTGCAGGTAACACGTCCAGCATGAAAGTTCCATATGCGAGCCCGGATTGTAAAGGTGTTTTTATCTCAGAAGGAAACAACATTGTTGGACAGGTCGTATCTCCCGTTGATGGTGAGTACGTATGCAGTGGAAACTGGTCAACTGAGGATTTTATTGGTGTTGATCGTGTCACACCGCTTGCAATCGACAAGATTCTTGACAAAAGTGTCAAACAGGATCTATCGACAGGGCAATATTTCCATAAATTGGTATTTGGCAGCTTTGCTGTCGATAACGGCAGTACTACATCATGCCTGCTGACTGATCAAATAGGAATTTCTCGCCCTGTAGGAAAGGGATGCGATATTGGTGCATCGGAGTTTGTTCCCCAGCCAATTTTGGCCCCAATCAGTGGCTCAGAACAGGTCGCTCGTATCAATCGCACATTTGCAAGTCCGCTGAAAGTGTATGTTCGTGATATTGAAGGCAAACCAGCCGCTGGTATCGAAGTGACTTTTGTTGCACCGCCAAATGGGCAAAGTCTCTTGTTTGATACGACGAATACAAATGTAGATACTGTTATTTCAGATTCAAATGGGATTGCTGTGTCCCCAAATTTTACGGCAAATAATATACCTGGTTATTATACAGTGACTGCGTCGGCGGTGGATTTCCCTGAACCATTGATATTTACGCTAACCAATAGCCAGATTTGGTATGTTGCTATAACAGGGAACGACTCTAACCTTTGTAATGCCCCTAATATTCCTTGTGCAACTTTAACCGGTGTGCTTCTTAAGAACACACTTCTTCATGGAGATGATGTTCTGGTTGGACAAGGTATTTACGATGGCCCATCAATAATTACAATTAATAACTCCCTTGACATTTTGGGTGGATGGGATCCAAGCTTTGTAGCTCAAACTGGTGTATCTGTTCTTGGCAATACATTAAAAGTTAATGCTACTACTATTGCAGTGTCGCTGACTAGAATGCGCATTGAGAATACCGGAAATTACGGTATCATCAATGTTGGGAAACTCTTGGTTGACCAAAGCACAATTCGAAATAATTTCCTGGGTGGCATCGAAAATATAGGGCAGTTGACCGTTCTGAACTCGACAATTACTGGGAATGGGTGGACAAATAGCAGTAATTCATATGGTGGAATTTATAACAGCGGAGCCGGTCCAGATCCAGGAATTACGATTATAAACAGCACGATTACCAACAACTATGGTGGTACATATGGTGGTGTTAGTGGAGGTTCTGAAGAGCATCCAACACGAATACAGAATACTATTATAGCGGGAAACTCCACGTACTATGGAAAGCCATACCCACAGGATTGTTCTGGAAAATTTGTTTCCCTGGGTGGCAACATCATAGGAAATATTGGTTCCAATCAAAACCCACCTTGTAATGCAGACTGGAGTGCAACGGATCTGGTCGGATACTTCGAGTACGATAAATCAAGCGGACAATTTCTGGCAGACAGGTCTGTTGACGCCAAGCTTGATGTAGCTCAGTCCTCAGGGAACGGATTTTGGGTACACCCCCTGAAATTGGGAAGTCCGGCTATCAACATAGGCACCGCCATTAATTGTCCGTCTGCAGATGAACTCGGTGTTCTAAGGCCACAAGGCGGGAAATGTGACAGTGGCGCCTATGAATACGTGTTCAATTCCAGTCTTAATGGACTCTTGCTGCGCACGTATAACGTAGCTAATGACTGGAATTTACCCGGAACATTTGTCTGTGATCAAACTGATCTGGAATGTGGGGTGGGCGATGAAGTGGCGAAATCCGTCCACGTTTTTACTGCAAGTATCTACGACTTCTATAAGAGTAAATTCAATCGTAGTAGTCTTGACAACAATGGAATTGAATTGATCTCATCAGTCCACTACGGGAACAGCTACCAGAATGCTTTCTGGAATGGCTATATGATGGTGTACGGGGATGGTTACGATTTTACTAACGCCGATGATGTGATTGCTCACGAACTGACCCACGGTGTTACCCAATACGAGTCAAACCTCATGTATTTCTATCAGTCTGGTGCGATCAACGAATCCCTTTCTGACTTATGGGGAGAATATTTTGATCAAACCAATAATAAAGGGAACGATGGCGATGGCGTCAAATGGTTGATCGGCGAAGATATAACCGGGTCAGGTGCGATCCGTAGCATGAGCAACCCACCTCAGTTCAGTGATCCGGACAAGATGACCAGTTCGTTGTACAACAAGAAACCAGTAACCGATATAAGCTGGGATAACGGTGGGGTGCACGCTAACAGTGGTGTGAGCAACAAGGCTGTGTACCTCATGGTGGATGGTGGTACGTTCAATAATAAGAAGGTCACTGCCCTTGGCTGGAAGAAGACAGGAGCCATCTATTATGAAGTACAAACCAATCTTTTATCATCAGGAGCAGACTACTCGGACCTCTATTACGCTTTGCAGCAAGGATGTGCCAACCTGATTGGACAGTATGACATTACTTCAGTGGATTGTGTTGAAGTCAAGGATGCTGTTGATGCGGTGCAAATGAATTTGGAGCCAATGGTTGGCTTTAACCCTGATACAACTTTATGCCCAATTGGCATGTCCACAGGAAATTCGCTGTCCTTGTTCAGGGATGATCTTTCATCTGGTATAGGAAAATGGGATATTGATGGTGAGTGGTTCTTGGATTCTGGATATGTATATAGTTCACCGTATTCTTGGAGAGGTGCTGATAATTTGCATCTTGCAATTTCAACACTTAAGATATCTAACTCTATTACTTTGTTGCCAGGTACATTCCTCTATTTCAAACATGCCTTCGCGTTTGAAAATTATGGTACTACCTATTTTGATGGAGCAGTATTTGAATATTCTATGGGGAATTACGATGTGTATGGCAGTGAAATATGGTTGGATGCCAAACCGCTCTTTTCGGCAGGACAGAATTATAAAGGTGCAATCTATACGCGGTATGGTAACCCTCTTGGTGGGCGTCCGGGGTTTGTAGGCGACAGTCATGGGTATGTCTCAACCCGTTACAACCTAAGCTCGCTTGCGGGCAAGACAGTGCAGTTCCGTTGGCGATTTGCTACGGACGATGCCTATCATTACCTAGGCTGGTTTATTGACGATGTGCAGGTGTATCAATGTGTGGGTGTCCCGGCAGTCCCGGTGCTGCAGGCACCCGCGAGCAACTCACTCACCGCGAACTACCTGCCATTGCTGAACTGGGGAGATGTCACACCAAGCGCAGACCACTACCAGGTGCAGGTGGATGACGATCTCAACTTTGGATCGCCTGCGGTGGATGTGAACGATGTGGTCGGGTCGCAATATCAACTCACCATTCCACTCCTGGACAACACCAAGTACTACTGGCGCGTGAAAGCCTTCAATGCGGTGGATGGAACCCTCGGTTGGTCACTGGTCTGGACCTTCCGCACCGCCCTCCTGTCACCGACCCTGATCTCGCCGGTCGATCCGTTCAACTCGAAGGAACTCCGTCCGATGTTCAGTTGGAACCCAGTGGATACCGCCACCGGCTACACCATCCAGATCGCCAAAGATACCGCCTTCAAGACCATCGCCCACACCGGCAACCCGGTCGGGACAAGCTACACTCCCACCGCCGATCTGCCCAAGGGCATTCCCCTTTACTGGCGGGTTCAGACCAAGGGAGCGAACGGTCCATCTGCCTGGTCGAACTATCGTACGCTGACCATGCCTCTCAACCCACCTGCGGTGGTGGTGTTGAGTTCACCTGCCACGAACACCCTGACCACGAACTACAAACCCACCTTCACCTGGAAGGCAAGCACGGCATTGAACTTCCAGAACTACATCCTGCAGGTCAGTGACAAGTCGGACTTCAGCAATCTGGTGG
>CAZKSG010000191.1:0-8610 GCA_964555335.1 uncultured Anaerolinea sp. | reverse complement strand
ACGCCAGGTAATAGGATTTCCCATCCTTCGAAACGCCCATGCCAGCACAGCAAACGTGGAGAGTGCTGCTCCCAGCATGAACAGTGGCGGGAAGAGATACTCGGTGATGATGTTGAAATTGATGACGAGACTTCCCAATCCAAGCACAATGGCGAGGGCGATCCAAAACACATAAAAGGATGGCAGTTTTAGCGGCGAGGATGGGCTCTTTCCAATTGATTTCATGCCATGGTAAACCGCCAGCGAACCACAGAAGAGACCCAGAAAGACCGCTGCGATCTGTCCAAGGTTGTAGCTGAGCATATCCTCCACAGGGAAAAAGATGGGCAACCCAAAATACCCGATGAGTGCGGCGAGCCCCAGGAGCATGAGAAGGATTCCGACCAGGATCGCGATATAAGCCCAGAATTTCGAAGGTTTTGTTTCCATCGTTGTATCCATTAGAACGTTTCCACTTCGTCCAACACTTCCAGTAGCTTGACGGCTTCACGTTTTACATCTGCATTTCCGCGTCGGAACGCAGCGAGAGCGTGTTTTTTGGCGTTCTTCGAATCGTATCTATTGATGAATTGCCTGCTCCGTTCGATATGTTTTTGAGGTGGCAGAGATTCGATTTCATTTGTAGTTCGAGTGATATGTTCGCCTTTTCGATTCATCCACCAGCATTCGCTGCGGTTGACCTGGGTCCAGCCCCAAATACTGCCAAAGATCCAAAGCGCTCCGTTGCCAAGGATGAAAAGCCCTATGCCTTCGTCTGGATAATTTCCGATGCCCACGGCAATTGCCGCCATCGCTGCACGCAGCGCAATCAGTACGATTCCCTGTTGTGTATGGCGATACACGAATCGGCTGCTGGATGTTAATCCAAGTAGGAGCGGCAGGTGAAAGATCAGTGGAACAAGAGCATGCAATACGTTTTCGTTGGCTGATGAATTTTGTGAATACCTCGAAGCAACGATGATGATGAAAACGGGCACTGTGATAAAAGAGGAGAGGAATAGCCACGTATAGACTCGCCGAGCCGTACCCTGTTCTGTTTTGCCTACAGCGGAACTCATCTCGCCTTTTGGGTTTTGTAAGATGACCCACATAACGACGAGGAAAAACAATGCAGCCAGTCCAGACCAAAATGACAGGATGAGCGCAAGAACGAGATAAACGATCCAACTCCTGTTCGGCTTTTTCGGGCGTTTATCTGCTGTGTCAGTTGACGGTATGCTCATTTTTCACTCCCACTTTTCGAGTGCTTCAGTCAACTGGCGTGAACGTGCCCGCAATTGTTCGCGCCTGAATTCCACGTAGACGGCGATCCCCATGATCACAAGTCCCACTCCCAGAGCGACAAGCCAGATGTTGATGTCGTACACGTTCACGAGCACGATCACCTGGGCGACGATATTTAAAGCGCTGGCGCCGAGCCCGCTGAAGAAGGGGATCTTCCGTTTTTGGTAGACACCCCATGCGATGACCAGCAGCGATTCGAACATCAGTAGCACGAAATAAGGGAACCCGTTCACGCCGTTGAGCGATTGCGTAAAGGATGTCAACAGTAACACGCCCAACCCCAGGATCTCGATCCCGATGGCATAGCGTTTGCGGTCCAGTCGCCATTCCAGATACGCAACACCCATGAAATACAACCCGGCCGGGATGGCGTACCACTGCGGCTGACGCACATCGTTCATGACCAGTAACATGATCCATGCCGCTTCAAGCAGTGCCATGCCGAGATAGCCAAGGATGTATTGACGTCCACGATAGGCAATGGTCACATATAATGCACCGGCAAAGGCAAGCGTCCCGGCAGCGGCGCTGATGTTGTTGAACGCCAGCGCCAGATTGATCACCGCTGCACTTGCCGTCAGGAAGATGGCGCAATGGATGAGAGGCTTTAACCATACGGTCAGCGATTGGATGCGGTTCGAGACCCACTCCAGGATCAGTGAAAGCAGATAGAGTCCAAAGCCCATGCCGCTGTACGTTGCGAACGTATTCGTGATCGAGAAATCCGATTGTTTCATCCATGCGCCGAGCGCCAGCATGGCAAATCCGACCACGCCGTATACGAGCACGCCTTCCATCCAGAGCAATGAGAACAAAGCAAGCAGGAGCGCAAATCCGCTGGCGACAATGATCGTGGTGTCATATCCATAGAGCGCAATGGCCTGCCAGAAAAGGATATCGAAGACGGCGAAAGCAAAGAACGGTCTGGACCAGGAATGGTCGAAGAGATGGTGAGTAGTGGACCATCTAAAGGCGCCGCTTCCCCCTTCGTCCGAGGCGGGTTCTGTTATCCAACGACTGAACCCATACCCAAGCAGCGACATGATCCATGCCAGCGCCATATACGGAATGGACAGATAATGTGCGCCACCGCCTTTTGGATCAATGGTGAAATAGGTGAGCAGGGTCATATGGAGAGTGAAAAGACTCGCATACAGCCAGGCAGGCGTACGGAACAGATAGGAGGATGCACCGTAGAAAACCGTCGCAATACCGAAGGCAAGCGTGATCGAAAGCGGCGAGACATAGGAGAGCGAGATCATGCTGATGCTTAACCCGTATGCCAGCAGATAGAATGGAACTGCGGGGTGAGACAACCATTGCACCAGCACGCCTTGTCCAAGTGGCGCGAGTGGACGCTTGTGAAACACAAAGCGCCCTAGCCCGATGTAAAGGATGATGAGCGGCAGCCAGGCAATCCCGTACCAGCGCGTTTCGAGGGATGTTAACGTGATGGCAAGATAATAGGGTACCGCCGCCAGCCATGCGGCAGGGTAGATGAACAATGTTTCGCGAAAGAGCCATCCGCACAGCGCGTAGAAGATCACCCCAATTGAGTAAACCTGCAACGCCAGCATCCGATCTGTGCTTGATGCGGCGATGGCAATGGCACTCAACAAAAATGCTGGCGCGTAAAACGGCACTGCAAACGGATGGACATCCTCACGGGTTTTGTTTCCGCGGTCAAACCATTGTCCCATGCCCAAGTAGAGAGCTGCGAATCCCGTGAAAATCCATGCCACCCATTCCACCCGTAGTTGATTTGTATTGTGGAGAATCAGCAGCGCAATGACAGGAGTCAGGACGGTGGAGAGATACAGCCAGAACGACTGCTTGAAAATATATGCGGATACAGCGTAGACGACCGTGTCCAACGCAAGCACATAAATGGCAAGTGTCTCATCGCCAAACGAGACCATTGCTCCAATGGCAGTCAGCGCGTAGCCTGCACTATAGATTGCCCATGTGGGAACTGTTGACATGCCTCTTGACCGCACGTTACGGAGGGCGAGTCCAGTTGCAATATAGATCGGTGCAGCGAGCGCCAGGGAGACGCCGCGCCAGGGGAGAGGATATTCGATATAAGCAAGAGATTGTGTGAGCAAGACAGGCGCTGCATAACAAACGAAGAACAGGAAGACAGTAGCTGCGACCGCACGCATGGTCTCATCTGTTTTTGCGAAGAAGAAATGGATGAAATCTTCGAAGGCGTGATGCCGCCCGAAGTGGAGAACAAGATACGAGACCAATGCCAGAGGGATGGTAATGGCCAACGCCTGAATATTTGTGAACCTGTCTGCAGTGGAATGAACGAGGGCAAACACGGCCAATACATATCCGGCAAAATAGGGACCATGCGAGTAACGCGTTTTGCTGTTATCGAGCGCAAAACCGATGAGCAAGAGAACGATTGTCCACATCAACCATGGCAGAACGAGTGTCAATGGAGTAAATGTGAGACTGTAGATTTTCCAGGATAGGGTAAAGGGGATAATGCTTATCCATGCGGAAACATGCGCAAAACTGCGCGACTTGAAGATCCATGCTGATGCGGCATAGAAAATGACCGCAACGGCTTGGACAAGCCGAAACGCCAGTAACGTGTTTGCATCATTAAGAGTATGTGTTCCAAAGAGATATTGGAATGTGAAAGGTATGGTGATCAAAAGTGCGATGGCAGTGTAGGTTTGCGCTGCACTGTGAAGCGGCAACGTGTACGATGAGTCTACGCGTTGGAAGCGGTAGGCAAGCGCGAGATATGCGAGAGGCGGAATGACCAACCCCAGCCAGGCAAATGTGGCTGGAACGTTCATCTCCAGGAGGAGAAGCACACACCAGATCGGAAATGTCCACGCCGCAAGCCATTGGAAGAGATTACGTGCATGTATGCTAAAAAGAGTCTTTGTTTTCCCGAACAGGAGATCAGTGAACTCCATCCATGTCTGGTGGCGGTTGAGATGTACCAACAACGCGGATACGATCGATGCAAGGATCCACAGCCCGAGCGTCCACACCAACGTGGAGCGTTCGATCAGTGACCATGCAACTGACCATGTGAGCAATGCGTACCCACCAAGGAATAATGGATGGGCATAACGAACCTGGCCACGATCGGTGACGATCGCTGCGATGAGATGAACCAACCCCAATCCTGTCCATGCCAGGGCATATTGTGGAGTCGTAAGCGGTTGGGCAAAAAGTGTTTCGCCATAGCCGATGAAGAACAACGTGACGGGTACAAAAGAAAGGACAGGCGAAATATAGAGAGTCCAGTTCTTTCTATAGAGTCGTGCAGAGACAATTGCAAGGAGCGCGACAACCATCTGTGCAAGAATGACAGACGCGTCATCTTTGAGCAGTATGCCACGAAAACTGGCAAAGGTCCCGTTCGCGGTGAGTGCCAGGCAGAGCACCGATAACACAAGCGCACTTGTCATACCTGGCAGGTGAAACGTATCGAACCAGAATCGCTTGATCGTGCCTGTATCGTCTGGACGGGTTCGAGCAAGCAGGCGCTCGGTGATCACATACCCTGCGGCAAGACCAGCCCATGCGAATGCGTCGTATTGAGGAGGCAGATAGAAGAGGGTTAGGAATTGCCTGACTGTGACAGTGAGCGCGAGCATGGATATCCATGCCCATCCACCGGAGTAGGGTTCGGTTTTGAAATAGGATGTGCTAAAGATGTACAGCCCTGCTGCGATCAAAGGGACGATGGCACCATACCAAGGACTGGTGGTTTGTGAGAAACCCGCCAGGATCGAAGCCGTGACTGCATACACTGTCATTACATATCCAACCAGGAAGAGGGGCGTTGGATGAGAATGTTCACGGCTGATTGCAAAGCGGTTCAAGTACATTCCAATGGGGATGTATACTAAACTCCCCAAAAGCACATAAGCAAGGCTGTGGGCTTCCCAGGGAATTCGAAATACATGCAGAGATAATCCGAACGCCCAGACGAGGGCCAGACCTGCCAGCGTTGTCTCGATCACACGGTTATAGATGTATGCCAGTACACCCATGGATGCAACCGTAAGCAGAAGGGAGATCAATAATGGGAAACGGTCAGTAAGAGAAAATGAATAGGCATCAGGAAGCGATGCAGCAATACCCACAGTGCAAAGTACATAAACAAACACGTGCCACGGTAAACGATATTCTTTGATGCGTTTGGATAGACGTTGCCCTGTACCAAGATAGACAAGACTAAGAGCAACAAGAACAGGACCCAGCCAGTATCGCGACAAACTGCTCCCATACCAGGCAACCACGATCCAAAGTGGAAGGAGGAATGCTGGCATCCATAGGAAAATGGACTTGCCAAGATTGAACGGGAGTCCATTCGATACCTTTGTTAGAGAAGGGTGTTTGTTGCTGTCTTGGAGAAAGAACGAAAGGATATGAACAACGAATGCCAACCCGAGTGCAAACAAGGATGGTATGTTTTGCCAGTTCCCTGTCGTGAACAGATAATCCGTAGGAAGCACACACAGTGCCGCGATGGTGAAGGTATGTCCCCAGAGATACAGCCAATTTGCATGAGCATCTGCCTTGCGCAGGAGCGCGCCAATGCCAATATATAACAGGCTTAGTGCGATCCATGCAGCAATAGTCCAACCCAGTGGTTGAGTGATGTCTGTATCTGTCAGCCACCGCGTTGAGCCAAGCGTGAATGGAATGATCAATAACCCGGCGGCAAGAGCGGTATAGCGTGTCTTCGTGAACAGAAAGGCGCATACAGTAAGATCAAGCGAAGCGATCGTCAGGGCGCTGACTGCCGGCCAGGTTTTACCCAAAACCGCAGTAGCATAGCCGCTCAGCAACGTTAACCCGATCAGAGCCAACCCGGTTGTATTCAGGGCAACCACATAATTGTGGACGATGTTCGATTCGAGCCTTGCTTTTTGCAACCAGCGACCGATCAACAAATACACCAACGCCAGAACGGCCGCAACAGTCGGATACCATTCAAATGCAAGATCGAAAACGCGGACGCCAGCGATCACTGCGCCGATCGATGCTGCCAGCGCGGTATAGGCAAACCACATCGATGGGAAGTATCCCGCCAATACAGCGTAGCCTATGGTCGCGGCAAGAAACGCGGCCATTTGACCCAGCGGAGGTTTGGCAGGTACAAAAACGATATAGAACAAACTGGCGGGAATCAGGATCTGCGGAAGATAACAGGATGCACGTGCGAAATCCCTCCAGGCATCACCTCGACGGGAGAATTGTCCTGCCAGTGTGGTCATGATCGCTGCAGAAAGCGTTACAGAAAACACGCTCCAATCCACCGGCGTGTGAAGCACACGTGTGAAGGCGAGAAGAATACTTCCGCCACCGAATAGTGTCAGATAATCGAAGAATTCGCCCTTCAGTTTCCAGGCCGTGAAGATGTATAACGCGGTGCAGAACAACGCGACAAAAAGCCAGTACACTGGTCCATTGACGCGTTGCGCCAGTCCACCGAATTGGTAGACTGCGTAAAAATCCACAGCGACGAGCAATGCACCGATGCCGGTCAGCACGCCCCCTGCCTGGACGAGTTTCAGACGCGTATCCAAGACCCAGCCACCTGCGTAGAACGTGATGGGCACGGCTGCAATGAACAGCATTTGAATGGCTGGTGAGAAACTGTCCCAAAAACGAATGACCAGCACCGTTGCAGAAACCACGATCATGAACGCGCCCAGATACAACAAAGCGCGCAATAGGGCGCCGGATGTTGCTGCATCGGCGATCTGTCGCCGCACTTTTTTCCAGTCAACAGGCGGACGCTGAGGCTTTGGCGGCGCGACGGGCTTTGACGCGGGTACAGGCCTTGTTACTACTGGTGGCGCAGGTGGCGGTTTTACCGGCTCTACAGGGACAACCCGCGGAGCCGGTGTAACAGCTTGAGGGACAGGTTTGGCAGTGGAAACAGGAACTGCTTCGGGCTTGGGCGGAGGCGCAACAATTTCCTTTTCCTCCGGTTTGATCCCATCGAGGATTTCGCCTCTACGAGCGAGCGAATAATTCTGAATTAGGTTAAACGCGCTGCTTCCCAATTCTGCTTTATGTTCCTGACTCCAGGATTGCATGTATTCGAGATGCGAGAGTTCCTGGATTGGGCCACGTTCGAATGTCTCCCCACATTTGGAGCATTTCACCAGGGCTTTATCGTCTGAAACATGCTCGCAGTTTGGGCATTTCATAATCTGCCTCGTTGGATTCAACACGCTTTATGAAGTCATTAATGCATTCTATATAACCCATAACAAACGACTTCGTCTCCACGTCTGTTACATAGAATATATCCCGAAAGCCGGCGAATTAACTGCCAAAAAGTATTAAGTTTAAAAACGACTGCCACCCTACGGTGGCAGTCACAGGCTGAACTTAGCTTAGCACCACGCCATTGCGTGGTGGGACCGTGAACCTCAGACGCCCATCGCTGATCGAGATTTCTGTGGGGGTACCGAACAATGCTTTGGGAATTTCCTCCCCATCAAAGTGGACGTGCGCCTGTTGCGGCGTCTCTGATGTATTCATCCCCACGATAATTGTCTTTCCATCGAGGGAGCGCGAGAAGGCATACATGCCATCTGCCGACCACAAGCGTTTGTAATCGCCGCGTCGCAACGCGGGATTTTGCTTACGCAGCGCGATGATTTCCTTTACATAGTCGCGCAGGCTGATGTCCCATTTGCTTTCATCCCACGGGAAGGATTTGCGGCAGTAAGGATCATGTTCGCCGTCGATACCGATCTCGTCGCCGTAATAAATGCACGGCGCACCGGGGTAGGTGAACAGGAAGAGCCACGCCAGTGTCAGTGAGTCTTTGTTGCCGCTGGCACAGGAGAGGAAACGCGGCGTATCGTGACTGTCAAGCAGGTTGAGTTGTGAATAGGTGATGTCGCGCCGATAGAGTCCCAGGTTATGGTCAATTCGGTTGGCAAACTCATGGGCATCGATTCCATGGTGAATGCCGTGGTAATTGGATTGTTGATGAAGCACATGAAGATTCAAATGCCTGCCAATACAAAATGCCATGATGGGACGCGTCACATCGTAGTTCATGATCGCGTCGAATTGATCGCCTTGCAGCCAGCGATGGGACTCGTGCCAGATCTCCGCCACAATGTAGGCTTCGGGGTTGATCGCGCGTACGCGTTGGCGGAATTCCTGCCAGAAGGAGTCATCGTCAATCTCGGTGGCAACGTCGAGTCGCCAGCCGTCGATTCCAAGACGGACCCAGTGCTCGGCGATGCTGAACAGGAATTCGCGTACTGCAGGTTCGTTCGTGTTGAATTTGGGCAGTGCAGGCAAATTCCACCAGCCGCG
>CAZKSG010000190.1:0-8610 GCA_964555335.1 uncultured Anaerolinea sp. | reverse complement strand
AATGCCCTTTCGCCAAAAGTCCTGTGCAGCCATTCGAGATTCCGCTTTGCGCCGCCGCGGGACAAATTGTCGTACACGGTCACTTTTTCTCCACGCGAGACCAATCTGTGGACGTAGTTCGAACCGATGAAACCCGCTCCGCCGGTGACAAGATAATGTCGACTCATGAAAACACCTCAACTCCCTGATAATTTAGTAGGCAATCCTTCTTCGCCCAGCGAAGAAAGATACCATGATTACGCCAAAAACAAATCCACCAATATGGGCCCACCAGGCTATGCCACTCGACCCACCGCCCTGCACGGCGAACAGTCCCGAATACAGTTGCGAGAAAAACCAGAACAAAAGATAAATGAACGCTGGAATTTCCACCAGTGTAAAAATGAACAGGATCGGCACCAGGCTGGCCACGCGCGCACGTGGATACAGAATCAGATACGCACCCAGCACACCGGCAATAGCACCGCTTGCGCCCACCATCGGCACTGTGCTGGCAGGTAATACGAATGTCTGCAAAAGTCCCGCCGCTGCACCGCTCATCAAATAGAAGACCAGGTAGCGGAAGCCGCCCATACGCGATTCCACATTGTCACCGAAGATGAACAGCACCCACATGTTGCCGATGATGTGGAACCAGCTCCCATGCAGGAACATGGAGGTGAGGATCGTGACCCAAACCATGGATGGATCTGCCAGGAAGCGGCTGGGGACCAAGCCCCAATGGAGGATGAATCCCTGCAACGTGGAGGCAGGCATCCGGATTTCATACAGGAATGCCAACACATTGGCAGCGATCAACAATAAATTGATGAGGGGAAATTTTCGAGAACGAGCTGTATCGTATAAAGGGATCATACAATAAGATTACCACGAGCAACCCATTTGCGAAGGTCCCATTTAAAGAACGTCTTACCCTGGAAAAACCTTCGCAAGATTCTAGAACATCCTACTCTACCTCCCCACTCCTGCCCGTTCGAAAGTTCTTCAATTGTTCGTAAATACCTGAAAGGGTCTGTCCCTCGCGCAGGAGTCCGATGCCGCCAATGACACCGCTATTGATATAGTTATACAGACGACCCGTCAACGCGACAGCGAGGGCTGTGGAGGCAAACTGTTGACCGGCCAGTAATGTGACGGCCCCGCCGAACGCTCCTTCGAAGGTGCCCACGGCTCCCGGCAAGGAGGGGATCGCGCCGCCGAACGCCGCAGCTCCCAACCCGAACATGCCCCAAACCACCTGCGCCTGAGGGAAGAACGCCTTGATGATGAGATAGTATGAAACGATCGCCACGGCCCAGTTCAGGGTCATCCAGAAAAGGAAACGCAGGAACAGCCAGCCATCGGTCAACACACCCAGTCCGGCAAAGAATGACTCGAGGAAGTTCCCGCCGAATCGTTGCAGGGACGGCCAGCGCGCGCTAAGCTTGTGGAACAAATCCAGCGCCCATTGATTGTAACGAGCCAACAGATATAGAATGACAAAGCCCACCAGCACAACGCCACCAACAATGTACCCAACCCGTTCCGTCCCCTCTGCACCAACAACAAACGGTAGTGCTGCCAGCAGGATGATCGCGTTATAGCCAAGGTCCATGGCACGTTCGATGACAATGGTCGGCAGGATCTCCATGAACTGCATATCGGTTTTGCGACTGAGCAGGAAAGCACGCCCCACTTCGCCAAGACGAAACGGAAGGAAGTTATTCAGCAGATAGCCTTCGCCCATGGTCCAAAACACATCGCTGTATTTTGCGCGGTTGCGAAGCAGGGTCCGCCAGACCACCGCGCGGATGGCCATCCATAGGAAACCGATACACAACGCGATGCCCAACAGGGCGTAGTTCGCGTGACGTATTGCATCCACCATGGCGCGCAAGTCGACAAAATAAAGGATCGCGGCGATCAATAAAATACTAACAATCGCCCCCGGTAACCAGCGCTTTACGTCTTTCATGAAAATTCCTTTTTAAACACAAGGAGCTCGAAATACTCAAAGGGGAATCTATGGAAAGTCGATTCGATCATCGTCCGTCCAACCCTGGTGTTCATTGTGTTCTTCGTGTTTAAGATTTATTCCTCTTCCAGTTTCAGCACTGCCATGAACGCATCTTGCGGGATTTCAACATTGCCAACCATCTTCAAGCGTTTCTTGCCCTTCTTTTGTTTCTCGAGCAATTTCTTCTTGCGGGTGATATCGCCGCCATAACACTTGGCCAACACATCCTTGCGCGTGGCTTTGACGTTGGCGCGTGAGATGACACGTCCGCCGGCAGCAGCCTGGACGGCCACATCGAACAATTGGCGCGGGATCAGATCCTTGAGACGCGTGATGAGACGCTGCCCCTTGTGGAATGCATCCTTCTTGTGGACGATGGTCGCCAGGGCATCCACCGCTTCACCATTGACAAGGATCTCCAGTTTCTGCAATTCGTCCGGACGGTATTCCAGGAATTGATAATCAAGAGAAGCATAGCCCTTGGTACGCGACTTTAAGTCATCGAAGAAATCAACGATGATCTCAGAGAGCGGGATTTCGAAATCCAACTGCACACGATGCGGCGCGGGGTATTCCTGCTTTTTGAAAATGCCGCGGCGCTTGGTCACCAATTCCATGATGGGACCATAATAATCGGTGGGCGTGATGATCTCGATCGTCATCCACGGCTCGCGGATCTCGATGATCTTGGATTCATCGGGGAGTTCGGCAGGCGAATCGACCGGCACCACTTCGTCGTCGATCATCAACACTTCGTATTCCACCGATGGTGCTGTGAATAAAACATCCAGGTCGTATTCGCGTTCGATGCGCTCCTGAATGATCTCCATGTGAAAGAGACCGAGAAAGCCGGCGCGGAAACCAAACCCAAGCGCCTGAGACGTTTCAGGCTGGAAGGTTAATGATGCATCGTTGAGTTGCAGTTTATCAAGGGCTTCGCGCAAATCGCTGTAATCGTCTGCTTCAACGGGGTAGATACCGGCAAAGACCATCGGCTTGGGATGGAAGTATCCGGGCAGAGGCTCTGCGGCCGGAGCCGCTGTGCTAGTAATAGTGTCACCCACGCGGCACTCATGCACGGTCTTGAAGCCGGTGGCGATGTATCCCACTTCGCCAGAGCCCAGGCTTTGGACCGGTTTCATTCCCGGTGCAAAGATGCCGATCTCCACTGGGCGCATATCGGCCTGTGTGGCAAACAGGTGCAAAATGTCTGTGGACTTGATGGAGCCTTCGAACACACGGATGTAGGCGATCACGCCTTTGTACGAGTCATAATGCGAGTCGAAGATCAGCGCGCGCAGCGGAGAATCATCCGCATCCTTCGGCGGCGGGACACGTGTCACGATCGCTTCAAGGATCTGATCGACATTGAGTCCCTCTTTGGCTGAGACTTGCAACACTTCGGTTGGGTCAATGCCAAGCAGGGAACCGACATCTTCCGCCACTTCATCGGGACGGGCGGAGGGAAGGTCAATTTTGTTGATAACGGGAATAATGGTCAGGTCCGCATCGAGCGCCTGGTAGAGGTTGGCCAGCGTCTGTGCTTCGATGCCCTGCGTGGCATCCACCACGAGCACGGCACCTTCACAGGCTTTGAGCGCACGGCTGACCTCGTAGCCAAAATCCACGTGACCCGGCGTGTCGATCAGGTTGATCTCATACTTTTGATTGTCCTTTGCAGTGTAATACATGCGCACCGCGGAGGCTTTGATGGTGACGCCTTTTTCGCGTTCGAGGTCCATGCTGTCGAGCACCTGCTCGGTCATGTCGCGTTCAGAGATGGCGCCGGTTAATTGAAGCAGGCGGTCAGCGAGTGTGGACTTGCCATGGTCCACGTGGGCGATAATGCAGAAGTTACGGATATGGTCTGTCATACTTGCTTTTAGGATGATATCCCTTTATTTTCAAAAATTAGTATCTGGTCGGCATATTATTTGGGGATAAAAGTTCAACGCAGTACTATAGTAGTTTGCGTGCGGGAGTATAACTTATTTTTAATCTGGTACAGCCCTTTCAAGTCTCGCTGCGCCCTTACAGTATATGTCTACAATTTCGCCAGCAATTCAGCTTTTTTCTTCTGAAATTCCTCTTCCGACAAAATGCCTCGCTTGCGCAGGCTGTCCAGCTTTTCGATCATGGCGGGGACATCTTCGGCCACATGGATGGTTTTTCCCATTTCTTCGAAGCCAAGACGTTCCTTGGCGTTGAGCATGGCTGTCTTGAAACCTATTGGTTCGGCGATCTCATGGAACAGGTTCACGCCCAGTTCACTGGCGGTCAGGATCTCGATATCGCCGTAACCGAACATGCGACCGAAAAAGGTCTGGCTCATCTTCACATCGTTGACCTTTTCCAGTGATGAGTCAACCACGTCTTTGTTGAAGACGCCCGAGATCTGGATGACACGGCGGTTCGTCACCACATACGCCTTGTTACGCCAGACCAATATATCGTTCACCAATCCCACAAGCGGCACGAGCACCAGAATCAACCCGTACAATGCAACGGGATACAACGCCGACAACGCCAGGCTTCCCCCAAATAGCAACGCGATCAGGAAAATCTCAAGAAAGATCTTGCCGAAAAGGACGAACCAATGCTGATGGGTCTCCAATAAAATCTGTTCGTTCTCACCCAGCAGCCCTTCCAGGTAACTTTTTGCCATTTTCTCTCCTTTTTCATGAGAAGGACATGACTGGATGTATTGTATCATCTCGCAAAGTGAAGGTTTTTGCCCCGACTCGTGTCTAATCCAGTAGAATGACCGTCATGGACAGCCGCTGGCTTGAACAATGCCGGGAGGGAGATTCGCTGGCAATTGAACGCCTTGTACAGACCTATCAAAGGGATGTATACCGGCTGGCACTCTCCATTCTCGACAACCCCGACGACGCAGACGACGCCACGCAGGAGGTCTTCCTTTCCGCCCTGCGCGGGTTGGATACCTTCCGGGCAGAGGCGTCGCTCAAGACCTGGCTGTTCAGTATCACCGTCAATGTGTGCCGTTCCCGATTGCAGCGTGTCAAACGCCGCGAGCTGTTGAAACAGATGCTGCAGAGTCTGTTCCGCTTGCGCGGCGACCTGCCTCGCCCTGAGTCTGAAGCGATCCAGAACGAGGCAGATGCGGCGCTGTGGCGTGCCGTCCACTCACTCGATGAAAAACATCGTATCCCCATCGTCCTGCGTTACTATCACGAACTTTCTGTGGCAGAGATCGCCGAACTGTTGGGCATCCCCGTAGGAACGGTCCATTCACGACTGAACCATGCGCGCGAACGATTGCGCATGCTATTGAAAGAGGCAAGAGAATGAACGGGATCACGCACAAACAGGCGCAAAACTACCTGCGCCTCGACCTGGATGGATTGCTGACTGACGATCAGCGCCAAGACCTGGAAGCGCATCTTTCGGGATGTGAAGCCTGCCTCGTTGAAGCCCAGGCATTTTCCACACTGACGTCGCGCCTGCAAAGCGGATTCCGCTCCCGATGGGATGCTCAAGACGGTCCTTCAATGAATGTGACGGCAAACGTTCGCTCGCAGACACGGAGGATCATTATGACGAATCGAATCAGTTTTGGGATTAAGGCACTCGGTGGGGCTGCCGCTGTGCTCGCTTTTGGTCTGCTCATCAATCTTGTCATATCTCAAATGCGTGGGTACTCTTTCACAAACAACCTGACAAAAACACCTGCTGCCAGTTCACCTGTATCGGCGATGCACACTGATGGTTTGCTTGCTTTCACATCTAAACAGGATGGGAATGCAGAAATCTACACCATCCGGCCAGATGGCAGTGGTTCGATAAATCTCACGAGCAATCCTGCGAATGACTCTTACCCATTCTGGTCGCCTGATGGCCGGCAAATCGCCTTCATCAGTGACCGTGATGGCTCCAGCCAGATCTACCTGATGGATGCCGATGGTTCGAATGTTAGCCGCCTGACAGAAGGAGAAGGCAACTATTCCTTTGACGCGAATGGGTTCAGTCCATGGTCGCCCGATGGCAGGAAACTCATTATCTCCCACATGCTCCCTGGAGAGCAAAACCGTCAACTTTATGTTTTGGATACGACAGACAAAACCTTGACCCCACTCACAGAACAACCTGATGAATATATGCTAATGTCCTGGTCGGCAGATGGAATGCACATCGCTTTCATCGCCTCTGAAGTAGGACGATCTGCGGCAGATCTCTATGTAGTTGGTAGTGATGGAAACGGTTTAGTTAAGTTGACGGAAACCCTGTTACCAGGAGAATATTTTTCGCGTGACTACGAATGGTCCGTAGATGGAAATTCCATCTTCTTTGCAACACATAACAATAATCAGGTCCTGTACATCTCTACTGTATATCGATCCAGTGTCGATGGCGTAAAGGAAATCGCGGCCCAGGTAACAGACCGTCAGATCATCAACTGGTGGAGCAATGGAGAGATCCGTCTGGAATTGGCTGAAAGAACGATGCATTGGACACGAGTCGATGGTTCAGAGTCGCAGTTGGAATTGTGTGAGAAAAGCAGTGATATCAGGGGCATGGCGTTCGAACGTTCCCACGCCGGGAACCTGGTCTTCGGCTTGGATTGTTCTCCCGATGGCTGGACGCTCTATTGGATCCCCCCCGATGCAACCACAGCCGATCCACTTCTGGATCAGATCATCCCTTCACAACAGGATTCTCTATTCGGACTCACCTTTTCTTCCAATGAACGATACCTTGCCTTTGTCACTCTGGACTCAACTTCGGTAGATCTGGCAGAGACCCTATATATTCTGAATATTGAAAATGCGCGTGAAGATCCTTCTGCGCAGCCTTTGAAACTGGAAAATAGTTATGGACAGGATTGGCAGCCAACGGTTAAAGATCAAGCCGTGGATGAACGACCCATTCCACGGCCCACTCCGGTTGCCACATCAGAAACACTTCCAGAGATCGGCACCAACATTTCCAACGGAGAATGGATTGCGTTCATCGGAGGAGATGCCAATTCCGCTGACTTTAAACTGGATGTTTATAAGATCCACCCTGATGGAACCGGGCTCGTTAACCTGACAAACTTCCCCGCCCATTATTATTGGCTGGAATGGTCTCCAGATGGGAAGCATCTTCTTTTCATGAGAGACAACCCCTCCCGGAAGAATACCGACATCATGAGAAGCTATGCAGATTCCACAGGCGCCGGAGTCATCACAAGACCGATCACCGACCCGGATAATTATGGATATAGCTGGTCACCGAATAGCGACAAGATTGTCTTCGCCGACGCGAGTGGTGGAAACTACGATATTTACACCATGTTCGCAGATGGAAGAAATGACCCACAAATGACGCAGTTAACGAACAATCCCGGAAAGGATGTTGGATTCGTCTGGTCTCCCGATGGAAACCAAATCGCGTTCCAACGACTGGATGGCAATCACCTTTCCATTCTTGTCATGAACGAAGATGGTTCGAATCAACGCGAAGTCGCTCATGGAACAGGCAAGGTGAGACTACGCTGGTTATTGAATGGGATATCCATCTATGCATCAGCAGTCAGCGAAAATGACTGGCTCGAGTGTGAAGGCTGTGTTGCCAAACCAGCGATCTATCGCATTGGCATTGAGGGACAATCTGTTCAGCAGATCTATTATGAACAGGATGTCAGCACAGTCGATGGATGGTATTTGTACGGTACGCCCCAAAACACGCTCTACTTTATGCGCATCGTCCAGTCAGCCTTCTTGAATTTCCAGGTAACCTGGATGCAGGCAGATAGTGCTTCCATACGTGAACTCGGTGATATAGACCCTGGTCAGACCTGCAAGACCACCACGGGCAATATCCTGGGCGAACATATTTCCCCGAACGAGAGGTTTTCCATCATCTCAGATTTCTGTGCAGGTGGATTTGACCTGTATCTTGCCGACCGTGAGACATCAGATCCCGAAAAGAGACTGATTCATCTTCTCAGGTTACCCTCGCCCATTTATGGACAGGGCGGTGACGAAGCCTATCTTCCGATAAGCTGGTCACCTGATGGACGCTGGCTGATCTATGACAATGGCAACCAGTCCCTTAATCTTTTGAGTATAGAGAAGACGATGCAAGACCCAACCACCAAACCGTCCGTCCTGTTTCACTCGGAAAGTAACACGTTCCTATCATCTGAGGTTGCCTGGCAGCCTGTATCAGCCAACAGGGTTGAAGAAAAGCTGACGCCAGCTCCAACAGAAACCATCTCATCCAATCGCTTAATCGCATTCGTGTCTGAAGAAAGCGGGGACGCCGATATTTACACCATGCGTGCCGATGGAAGTGAGAGAGTCAATCTCACAAATCATTCAGCTCATGATGCAAATCCGTTCTGGTCGCCTGATGGAGGACGGATTGCCTTTGAAAGTGATCGTGCCGGCTTCACCCAGATCTTTGTAATGAATGTTGATGGTTCAAATGTGTTCCAGGTCACAGATGGCGAGATGGATCACAAGTTTGAAAAATTAAATCCGTGGTCTCCGGACGGGAGCAGATTGCTCTTTACCGAAAAGCCCCCTGAGAATGACAAGTGGCTTCTTTATAGAATCGGTGTGGATGGACAGAACAAGACACCACTTGCTGATGTGCCTAGCATTTAT
>CAZKSG010000189.1:0-8713 GCA_964555335.1 uncultured Anaerolinea sp. | reverse complement strand
TGAGGCGACGTGTCTGTATCACCAAACATCTCCACAATCCATTTTCACGCGCAAGCAGATCATCTCCCGCCTTACCGAGATCGGACGTGTATCTCTTAATAACAACCGTCTGATCATCACAACCCATGGTCGGCGCGAGGAACATCCGTTTACGAATGACGATGAATATCGCCAATTATTGTTGAAGCATTTCAACATCACTTTATAAAAGGAGAGATCATGACCATTGAGAATTATCTGGCAGAAGGCGGCGCGCTGGCCGGACTTGCAGGCGTATTGGCAGGGTTTTCACTTGCTGCTGTGATCCAGCTATTGACCGCCGGTGAGAAAGGCAGACTGGCTACTGCAGGTATAGTCGTTTTTTCCGCAGCGTCTGTCATGTTTCTTTATTCGTTGATCGTGGCGGTTCTGTCATTTTCAGCCGCAGCAGAATTGAACCGAATACCCGATGAGCTGACGAACTTGAACACAGGTGCATTTGTTATTCTACTGGCTGCCATTTATATTTTTGTCGGCGGTATTGGCATGGCAGGATGGATGCGTTCAAGGATCGCAGGAATCCTGACATCCATATTTGCACTCATTTCGTTCTGTCTGATCACGTATGCAGTCAGTTCTGTCATTTCACTGTTCATGTAAGTTCAACCAGAATCAAACGCCCCGCGAGATGCGGGGCGTCTTTATTTCTATCGAATCTTGAACATCTGCATGAGTTTCATTGCCAGGTTTAGATCGCCAGCCAGTTTGATCTTGCCTTGCATGAAAGCCTGCATGCCGTCGAGTTCGCCGGTGAAGATCTTGACGTAGTCGCCTGAGTCGGCAGTCAGCGTCATCTTGGGAGAAGGATGCGCACCGCGGTTCACTTCCACCTTCCCATCCTTGATCACTGCATTCCATTCGCCGGGTTCTGCGCCCGTGAACTTGAACTGAATGGCAGCATCGAGATTTCCGGCTTTCTCAGGAAGGAACGCACCGGGCATCTTTTCCATGAGTTGTTCTACTGTGAGGGGCATATGTTTTTAGTCTCCTAGTTGATTTGTCTTCTTGTTCTCTAGCCAGCGGCCATGCATGGTCTGCCTTGATAAGCAGACAAATTGACCAGCCGACCAGCAGGCTAATTTTGTAAATTCTCAAAGATCGCAGCGGCGCCCATGCCACCACCTATGCACATGGTTACCATTCCATATCGAGATTTACGGCGACCCATTTCATAGACCAACTCTGTCGTGAGCTTGGTCCCAGTGCAGCCAAGCGGATGGCCGAGGGCGATGGCCCCGCCGTTAACGTTGACTTTGCTGTCATCGATCTCCAATGTACGGATGACTGCCAGCGACTGGGCGGCGAAGGCTTCATTCAATTCTATCAGGTCAATGTCGTTCAATGTAAGTCCTGCAAGCTTCAATACCTTGGGGATGGCAATGATCGGACCGATTCCCATCAGCTCAGGTGGGACGCCGCCTGCTGCAAACGAGACAAATCGTGCCAGCGGAGTCAGCCCCAGTTGTGCCGCCCGATCTGCAGACATGACCATCACCGCTGCCGCGCCATCGGACATCTGCGACGAATTGCCCGCAGTCACCACGCCGCCTTCCTTGAAGGCAGGTTTGAGTTTGGCGAGCGCATCGATGTTCGTATCTGCACGCGGACCTTCGTCACGCTTGACGGTAAAGTTCTTCTTCACTGGCTTTTCATTCCCATCCAATTCTGTTACTTCAACATCAATGGGGACCAACTCCGGGTCGAAGAGTCCTGAGTTGACTGCCTGAGCCGCTCTTTGATGACTTTTCAACGAGAACTCGTCCTGGTCTTCGCGGCTAACGCCATATTTCTCTGAGACGTTTTCTGCGGTCAAGCCCATGTTGGTGTAATAGTGCGGCAGGTCCTGCGCAAAGAAGGGATTGGGCGAAAACTTATACCCCGCCATCGGCACCATCGTCATAGACTCGGCTCCACCTGCGATACCGGTTTCGATTTGACCGGATTGAATGGCATAGGCAACATGAGCAATGGACTGCACGCCAGACGCGCAGTAGCGATTGATCGTTTCGGCCGGAACCGAATCAGGCAGTCCGGCACGCAAAGCGATCATGCGCGCCATATTGAGTCCCTGCTCGCCCTCGGGGAAGGCACAGCCGATCACCACATCTTCGATCTGGGCGGGATCAAGATTCGGCGTCCGCTTGAGCAATTCTTGTATGACGGTAGCCGCCATCTCGTCGGGACGAACCGTGGCCAGTCCTCCTCTTTTGGCTTTTCCGACAGGAGTTCGAGCAGCGCTAACGATAACAGCATCTTTCATATCACACCTCCATCAATTCCGTAACGGCTTGCCCGTCTGCAAAATATTCCACATGCGCGCCTGGGTCTTCTCTTCGCCGAACAAGGATAATATCGCTTCGCGCTCCAGGTCAAGAATATATTGCTCGCTCACCCATTGACCACGCGTCAGCTCACCGCCGCACATCACATAGGCCAACTTCCCCGCAATGTGATGATCATACTGGGTAATATACCGTCCTTCCTGGAACATCCATGCGCCAATGCGAATGGCTGCCAATGCATCGCGTCCCGCTGCATAGATGAGTTCAGGCGCAGGCGGTTTGTATCCTGCCGCGACCATGTGCAACACTTCCTTCTTCGCTTCGGTTAGTAGATGATCGCGGTTCAATACAATACGGTCAGCAGGTGTCAATATATTCATGCCACGTGCTTCCTCAGCACTCGTAGCCACCTTCGCCTGTCCCATTTGTAGAAAAGTGCGCTGCAGTGCTGCCAGAGGCTCCGCATTTTCCACCCGCATCACAGGATTCACAATGCGACGCAGTAACTCTTTCGTACCACCGCCAGCCGGGATCACACCTGCCCCCAACTCCACAAGCCCGATATAGGTTTCGGCCGCCGCGACCACGCGCGAACCATGCATGGTGATCTCGCATCCGCCGCCCAACGTGAGCCCTGCCGGCGCTACAACCACCGGCTTCGCGGAGTAACGCATGCGCATGTTGAAATCCTGGAGTTTGCGCACAGCCATATCGAGCATATCCCACATGCCCTGCTGCGCACCGACCACCATCATGAACAGGTTCGCACCGGCGCTGAAATTCTCGGCTTCATTGCCGATCACCAACCCGTCGAAATCGGAGTCAAGTCGAACAAAGGCTTCATCTGCCATGGTCATGATGTCTTCATCGAGCGAGTTCATCTTGGTGTGGAACTCAAGACACGCCACGCCATCGCCCAGGTCACGAATGGCTGCGCCCGCATTCTCTGCAACAACCTTGTTCTGCTTCAATACGACCACGCCATCTGGCCGTTTGAACTTCACATACTTTCCTTTCGTCGCGTCATACACACCGATCTTTTCGCTGTTCTTGTACTGATAGAAGGACTCGACGCCTGCCTTGAGCATCTCGTTGACCCATTTCGCTGCCGGATACCCGGCAGCCTTCATCTTCTTGACCGTATCGCGCACGCCGAGCATATCCCACGTCTCAAAGGGACCCGCCTCATGCATGAATCCCCAACGGATGGCATCGTCAATAGGTTTGGCCGAATCCGCTACTTCAGGGATGATGGATGATGCATATTGAAAACTTTGATAGGTCAAGGCTTTGACAAGATTCGCCGCCTTGTCATCGGCTCCCAACAGGACTTTGAGCCGCTCACCCAATCCTTCGGCATCCTTCGCCGCCTTGACCGATTCAAATCGCGGCTTGGTTGGCGGGACATGTTCCAAGGTACTCAAGTCGAGTGACCAGAACTCCTTTTTGCCATCTTCACCGCGGACTTCCTTGTAGAAACCCACCTTTGTTTTATTGCCCAGCCATTTACGCTCCAGCATGGTAGACATTAACGTTGCAGGTGCTTCCGCCTTTAGATATTCCTGTCCCAGTTTGTCGTGAGGAATCAATGGCGCCAAATTCCTACCCACATGATCCCACACATCCAAACCCACCAGGTCAATCAGGCGGAACGTCGCCGTCTTCGGCCGTCCGATGAGCGGACCCGTGACCGCATCTACTTCATCAACGGTGTAGTCGTTCTTCAAAATGAAATCCATCGCGAAGGCGCCAGTTCCAAAAGCAACGCGGTTACCGATAAAATTGGGTGTGTCCTTACACAACACGATCCCTTTGCCCAGGCGTTCTTCTCCGAACCAGGAGAAGAATGTACCAACTTCCTGATCCGTGTCTTGGGTTGGGATGATCTCCAGCAGTTTCAAATAGCGCGGCGGGTTGAAGAAGTGTGTTCCCAGAAAATGTTTCCTGAATTCCTTCGAGCGTCCTTCTGCAATGGCAGCAACCGGGATGCCCGATGTATTCGTGGAAACAATCGCATTCGGCTTGCGGACTTCGTCTATGCGAGCCATCAAATCCTGCTTGATCTTGAGGTTCTCCACGATCGCTTCGCAGATCCAATCTGCTTCGGCGACCACATCAAAATCATCTTCCAGGTTTCCCAACTGGACGAATGTCTTCAACTCGGAAGACATCAGATTTGCCGGTTTGGCTTTCAAGCAGCGGTCCCAACCTTCATTGACGATCTTGTTCCGTGCTTCCCTATCGCCAGCCTGCGCGACCTTGGGGACAATATCCAGCAGAGTCACAGGTACGCCTGCGTTCGCCAGGTGCGCCGCGATTGCCGCGCCCATCGTCCCTGAGCCGATCACGACTGCTTTGTGAATGTGATATTTCATGGTTCCTTGTTCTCCTCGGTGGTCGAGTGGGCGAAGCCCGTATCGAGACCACCACTAACAAGTTTATGTTCCGTTGTAACAGGTGGTCTCGATACCTTCGTACTCGATCACCGGATTGCTCCTATTATCTCAACTCTTTTCCACTGTATCCCAGAATCTGCCGCGCCACCACGAGCCGGTTGATCTGCCCAGTCCCTTCGTAGATATCGGTGATCTTTGCATCGCGGAACCATTTCTCCGCCAGGAATTCACGGCTATACCCAAGCGGACCCAAAATCTCAACCACCTTTTGTGTGATCCTGGTGGTCACATCGCCAGCCTTGACCTTGCTCATCGATGACTCGAGCGCGTTCGACTTCCTGTTATCTGCCATCCATACTGCCTTGATCACCATCAACCAGGCAGACTTGAGCATGATCTCCATATCGATCACGTCGCGCTCGATGGATGTCAATTTCTGACGCGGCAATCCATAACGGACCTGAACCCCGTTCTCGGCAAGTTTTTCCTTCAGGAATTCGAGCGCGGCTCGCGCAACGCCGATACCTGATGCCGCCACGAGCGGACGTGTCGCATCGAAGGTCGCCATCGCACCTTTAAATCCCTCGGTCGATTTTTCAACAGTTGGGCTGCCAAGAATATTGTCATACGGTACGCGCACATCCACAAATGAAATTGCGGCTGTATCGCTGACACGGATGCCAAGCTTGTGCTCGAGCTTGGCGATGCGCACACCCGGTGTGCCCGACTCGACGACAAAGGCGCGCATCCCCGCACGTCCTGCCGAGGGATCGATGGATGCCCATACTACAAGGAAGCCTTTGCCAAACTTCTCATACTCGGTGAACGCCTTATCCCCAGATGTGACAAAGATCTTCTCGCCGTTGATCACCCATTCATTGGTCTTCTCGTCCAGCACAGCCCGTGTTCGGATGGAAGCGGTGTCTGAACCTGCGCCAGCTTCGGTCATGCACATCGCGCCGAGAGTCGGTTTTTCTTCCATGAAGCGAGCCAGGAAGCGGGCTTTCTGCTCTGGCGTCCCGGCTGCCTGGACCGCCGCTGCACCCAACCCGCCGCCCGGCGTAACGAGGTACATCCCCACGTCACCCCAGGCGAGCATCTCGATCTGCGACGCCAGCAATTGATAAGCGATCGGGGGACGCTTCTCCTTCTGCTCCTCGCCTTCGTGACCATTCCCCTTCTCTTTTTCTTTCGGCGCCAATGACCCGGCGCCTGCCCCCAGCGCTTTCATGGCAGTGTGCATGAACTCAATATAGTCATAGGGAATTTCATGTTCGTGTTCATCGAAATAACGCGAACGCGAACGCATCATCTCTTCAGCAACAGTTTTCAACATGAACTGTGTTTGGACAATCGGTTTCGGTGCTTCAAATTCGATAGGCATGTTTGACTCCAATTCTTATATGTCATTGCAAGCATAGCTAAGCTAATGCTCCTCGCAATGACATCAAACGATGGCAAGACCCGTAAACATGGCAAACCCGCGGCCGTTCCTCATCCACATCTCAACCGGATGCTCACGGATATAACCATGACCACCTAGGATCTGCACGGCGCGGTCAGTGACCATCATCGCCATGTCGGCTGCGCTTGTGGAAGCAAGGTATGCTTCGGTATAGGCATCATCCTTGCCTTGATCGAGTTTCCATGCTGCTTCCCAGACAAGTAGGCGGCTGGCTTCGATCTCAGTCCTCATTTCGGCGAGCATGAACGCAATGGCCTGTTTCTGGGCGATCTTCACGCCGAAGGCTTCGCGTTCTTTGGCATAGTTCATGCTGTACTCGAATGCCGCCTTCGCCACACCCACAGCACACGCCGCCATTGCAACACGCAGCGAAGCGAGAATAGGCTCGAAATTGTGACCATCCGCCCCGCCAAGCCGGTTCACTGCCGGAACCTTCACCGAATCCAATTTAACCCGGTACAGTGGGAGGGCATTGAGGCTCATCAATTTCTCGCGCTCATCGCTGACTATCAACCCGGCAGCATCGCGCGGGACCAGGAACCCCTGTGTAGTACCATCCAGGTCCGCATAGATGAGGATCGTCTCTGCATCCTTTGCAAACGGGACAAACGCCTTCTCGCCGTTCAGAATGTAATGGTCGCCCACCAGGCTGGCTCGGGTCTTCAATGCATTCGGGTCGAAATCGAAGGCATATTCGATCAGTGCCGCCGTATAGGGACTCCATTCCCCTTCGATCACTCTGGGTAAGTAGGTCCGTTTTTGTTCCTCGCTGCCGGCCATTAGGATCGGCATGGCAAACAATGACGGTGCCAGAACAGCCAGCGTGCCCGCCAGATCGCCGGAGGCCATCTCTTCGACTGCCAACACCCCTGTGACCGCACTCCGCTCACCGAAGCCGCCATACGCCTCCGGGACCGATGCCTGCAGCAAGCCGATCTCCCAACCTTTGCTGACCAGCTTCCTCGGCAGTTCGCCGCCTTCTTCAGCGTCACGCGCTGCGCTGCGCAGGTCATTCGCTGCATACTTCCCCACTGCCTCCACCAGCATTTGTTGCTCTTCAGTCGGTTCGAATGAATACATCAGCCCTCTCCTTTTTTGAAATGCTCCGGTGATCTTGCTACCCGATTACCGGATGAACCTGTTTCAACAACAACTCATCGACAGAAATCTCTCTTAACCTTCGATACTTCGCGGGCAGACCCTGCTCCAATTCTGGTGCATTGACGATCTCGATCATGCCATGCTCGTACAGATATTCCACATAGGCACCTGTCTTCTCGATGACCAGCATTTGGTTATAGCCATGCATCTCTCCATAAATCGCCTGACAGACTTCATGGATATTTAGCGGCTCGCTCAATGCTTCCACGGCCTTCTCCATGCGGCGCAGAATGTTCTGCCGGGTGGACTCAATATGATCAGGCAGGTCTGTGATTACATCGTCATGACCATTGAAAATGATGCGGGCATCCTTCGCCCAATTCTGCAACCGTGAAAGTGACTCAAGGTAATGGTCCAGTCCGCTGTACGGAGTGATCGACTCTGGGGCGAGGTGCGGCGTGACACCTTCCACCACCATATCGCCGCAGAAGACCACATCGTCCACGCGGATGGCTACATGACCGGGACAATGCCCCGGCAGGTGGATAAACTCGAACGGCCCAAGTTGTGAATTGAGGGTGAAATCAACGCGAACAGACTGGTAAATGGACTGGCTGAAACGGTAGATGCTGAGGACCTGCTCACGCGTTTCGTCCGCGAGCCCGGTTCCGGCGAGGAAAGAAGCGAGCCGCCCTCCAATGAGCGCAAGTCGTGCTGCATGATGCGCCACAGTTTGCACATCCATCTCATGGACGCCGATCTTCGCATTCGCCAGCGGACGCAATCGCGAGAGTCCGCCATAGTGATCGATATGTGCATGGGTCAAAAGGATGTGGGTCAGGTCAGAAGGTGCGACTCCCGCCTGCTTCAAACCAGCCAATAGACCTTCGTGAGAGGAGTCTGTCCCGGAACCTGAATCGATCAAGACACAAAAGTCGTTTTTCTGAACCAGATACACATATGCCCAAAAGTGGGGAAAGACTTCCAACGGAAGGCGATGAATTCTCGCCCCGCCAACGGTCTCGAACACGGCAAAGGACAGGGAGTCACTCATCGCAACAAGCCATTCAGCAACAGGTTCGAATACTGGTCGGCAATCTGGTGAATGGTCAGGTCGCCCTTGGGGCGATACCAGGTGATCGTCCAGTTCATAATGCCAAGGATGGCACGCGCAGTGAGCGGGATATCGGTACACGCAAATGTTTTTGTGCGCACTCCGTCGGCAAGCACATTGCGCCACAATGCTTCGAACATATCACGGTTCGGCACATGACGGGCGTGTTGTTTGCCTTCCAACGAGCGGTGTTCAAAGAGCAGCACCGCGGAGAGATCGGTATTCTCCGCCAGGATCTGCAGGTATTCGCGTATCATCAGCCGCAGACGCTCTTCGGCTGGGATGGTTTGTTCTGCAATGGGGGAAATGCGTTCGA
>CAZKSG010000188.1:0-8751 GCA_964555335.1 uncultured Anaerolinea sp. | reverse complement strand
CAGCCATGCGTTCGGAGAGTGGGAACACTGTCGAAGAACCAGCTGTGATGATGTCGCCTTCCACGAGGGAAGGATCCACGGAGAATTCCTGCGTGGAGAGCCAAGCGCCCCAGGAGGAGTAGATAGCATTGGTGGGAGCGGGGAAGTAGCCGACATCGAGGATGTTGTCATTGAGATTGGTGAGGTAGAAGGCGATGAAAGCGGCGACCTGTGGCTTCTCCTGCATGATCTTGGCATCGGAGTAGATGAAGAGCGGGCGGGCGAGCGGGTAGGAGCCGTTATCGACATCCGCCTGGTTGGGTTCGATGCCGTTGACCTTGACAGCGGTGAGGCGGTCCTTGTTCTCGTTGTAATAGGCGTAGCCGAAGTAACCGATGGCATACTTGTCGCCTTCGACGCCCTGAACGAGGACATTGTCGTCTTCAGAGAACTGAGCGCCTTCGAGACCGAGCAGGGCAGCTTCACCCAGAGCGACATCTGCCTTGCCGTCTGCGTTCAAAGTGACCGTGGAGACCACGGCTTCCACGAAGTAATCGAAGGTGCCGGAGTCCGCGCCGGGGGAGTAGATCTTGATGGCTTCGGCGGGGAAGGAGGGATCGACTTCGTTCCAGGACTTGACCTGGCCGGAGAAGATTTTGCCGAGTTGTTCGACGGTCAGGCTGGTGGCGAAGTCGTTTTCGGGATTGATGACGACAGCCAGGGCGTCGGTGCCGACGCGGAACTCAAGGGGAGTGCGACCGATGGCGGCGCAGGCTTCCTTTTCGCTGGATTTGATGGCGCGGGAGGCGTTGGAGATATCGGTTTCGCCGGTTTTGCAGAAGCGTTCGAAGCCAGCGCCGGAGCCGATGCTATCCACGGTGAGGTTGCCGGAATAGCCTTCCTGTTGGAAGAGTTCAGCCATGCGTTCGGAGAGTGGGAACACTGTCGAAGAACCAGCTGTGATGATGTCACCGGTCACGTCGGCTGGTTCGACCATTTCAGGCAGGGTAATGGGTTTTGCCATGACTTCTTCGGTGGGAGCGGCAGTCGGCTCAGCAGGAGCCGTTGTGGGTTGGACGGAGACTGAGCTCGGTTCAGCCGCAGGGGTCTCGGCGGTACCCCCGCCACAAGCGGCAAGCACAAGGCTTGCCACAACAAAGACGAACAATAAGGAACGAACAGTTTTGGTCATTTCTATTTTTCTCCTAGTTTTTTATACGTTGTCATCTTATCAATACGCTTTTAAGGACAAGGGAAGAACAGGTTAACGTCTTGTTAAGGGTATTAAAAAGTAAATGCCCGCCTTTCGATCAATAAGGCGGGCATTGTCTCCGCAGAGACGGCAGGAGGAGAAGAATTATCTGTATCTGTTGTTACCTTTGTTGATAAACGCTTGTCGCTTTTGTTGCGTATCCACAGCGAACGTGGCGATCAGTCCGAGTACCAGCAAACCGAGGAAGATGTCCATTTTCTTATGCCGGGTTGACAAGCCTTGTGAACTTGCTTGCAACGTAATTCGCGGCCCAACTCCCGAGAATGTGGACCGCGTTCCATTCCTTTTTCTTTTGAACGGTGGTCTTTCCCGCGCGTATCGCCTTGATCAGAGCCTTCGCGGTGTGTCCTTCAAATTCAGTCGCTCCCATGCCGATCGTATCCAAAATATGTGCATCGCTGTTCCCGAGCTTTGCGATGTTGAGATGTTCGCCGAGAAGATAGGCATAGTGATTGCTCATCCTGTCGATCGCAGTGGCATTGAATGTTTCGATGCCGATTAACGTTTTTGCCACATCCGGGTTGCGAAGCGCCTTCATGATCGAATAGGTGCTCAGGCTTTTCATGCCAAATCCGCCAGCCATGGGATGTGGTGCAATGCAAAAGCCTCCCCGGCTCCTTACATCCAAAACAGTTTCCACCAGTGAACGCTCACGTTCGATCTTGTCGGTCACGTTCAGGGCGAGCAGGTCGCCTTCGGCCGTGGTCACTTCGATGCCGGGAATGACTTCGATCCCATATTTGGGCGCCAGTTCCAACGCCAGGAGCGAACCGTTGATTTCGTCGTGGTCGGTGATCGCGATGACATTTAATCCAAGTTGGCGTGCGCGGGTCAATATAGCCGGGACGGATGCAGTGCCATCGTAGCTGTAATTTGAATGAATATGCAGGTCAGAAAGTCCCATAGTTTCTCCTTCTTGTAATCAGGACATACCCATACTGATATACAGTCTAGCAAATGCCTGTTAAGAACTTGTGAAGGCTTTTTTAAGAAATTGTAGGGACTGAGTTAACGAATTCCCACCTGTTAAATGTACAAGAGTCCGGGAGGAGATCCGGACTCTTGTTGGAGGAGATAGGAAATATTTCTTGCGCGATCAGTGGTTCTTCGATGAGTCTTCCTGCTGGCACAGGAAGGCGTGCCGCTTCTGCCGTGTATCTACGATAAGCACAACCATTATTGCAGTCAGTGTTACGGCAAGAAATATTTCCATGTCGCTAGGATAGCATGGAGTCGAAAATCCGTGCTTTACAGCGGGTTTGCCGCGGCAAAACAAAAATGCAATGCCTATATGGGGATGGTGAACAGGAACGTACTGCCCTGGCCTTCGATACTCTCCGCCCAGATCTTGCCCCCGTGCGCTTCCACGATGTGCTTGGCGATGGACAGACCCAGCCCGGTGCCGCTACCGGTCCTGGATTTGTCGACCCGGTAGAACCGCTCGAAGATGCGCGAGACATCCTCCGCCGGGATGCCGATCCCCGTATCTCGAACGGCGAATCGCACGAAGCCGCCCTCTGGTTCCGCTACAAGGACGATTTCTCCGCCCGCGCGCGTGAACTTGACCGCGTTGTGGATGAGGTTGACCAGCACCTGCTCCAGCCGCTGCAGGTCGATCTTTACGGCAGGAAGGTCCCCTCCACATTCAACGCGCAGGGTTAGTCCCGCACGCTCAGATTGTAAGTGCATTCGCTTGGAGGCGGAGACAAGCAGGTCGTATGGCGTGACCGGCTGCAGGTCTAGGGAGAGCCGCCCGGATTCGATGCGCGAAAGTTCCAGGAGTTCGGTCGCCATCTGGGTCAGTGCATCCACTTCGATCTGGATCTGGTCGATAAAACGCCGTGCCGCGGGTGGGTCATCCAGCGCGCCGTCTTGCAGGGTCTCAGTAAGAGCTTTGAGGGAGGCGAGCGGCGTGCGGAGTTCATGGGAGATATTACTGATGAAATCGCGTCGTACCGTTTCGAGCCGTCGGATGCGCGTCAGATCCTGTACAAGCAGAAGACTGCCGCTCGTGTGCTGGTCGGGGATGACCACGAGCTGCAAATATTGATGACGCGTGGGCAATTCCACTGACTCACTCTGCATCTGACGCGATTGCTGGCTGCGACGCCAGGCTTCGACGAGTTGGTGATGCCGTACTACTTCGGCAATGCTGCGATCGATTGGATCAGATGTTTGAAAGAGTTTCCCTGCTGCCGGGTTTGCAAACTGGATGATGCCCTTTGAGTCAGCGATGAGCACGCCGTCGGTCATCTGCTCAAGGACTGTGGCAAGACGGGCACGTTCAGAATCGGAAGCCGAAAGTTGCACATCGAACGTTGAAAATAGGGATGCGGTCGAACTGGATACATTCCCAAGTTCTTTTACTTCTGTATCGAAATGTTTTTGCCGGACGCGGTCCGCATATTCATCCAGATCGCGGCGCAGGCGGTAATATCGCCAGGCGAACCACGCAGCGATGAACAACAGGATGATTGAAGGAATGACGGCATAGTTCATATTCGATACTTACGTTTGGTTCATCCTTCGAACCGATATCCCCCGCCTCTCACGGTTACGATCCGTTTCGGATCGCTTGAATCTTCTTCGATCTTTTGTCTGAGCCAGCGCACATGGACATCCACCGTGCGGCTGTCACCGATGAAGTCCCAACCCCAGACACGTTCGAGGATGAATTCGCGTGAGAGCATATGTCCCCGATGTTCTGCAAAAAACAGGAGCAGATCATATTCCTGCGGCTTGAGGGATAGCGGTTCACTGTTCAGGATCACTTCGCGACGGGTGAGATTGATGATGAGATTCCCAAACGTCAGCTTTTCCTGCTTCCCTTGTGTGTCCAGTTTACCAAGCTCCTCGCGCAACAAACGAGAGCGTCGCAACTGTGCTTTCACGCGTGCCATCAACTCGCGCATGGAGAACGGCTTGGTCAGATAATCATCTGCGCCCACTTCCAATCCAACGACGCGGTCGATCTCGTCGTCGCGAGCGGTGAGCATGAGGATGGGAGTGGTCATCTCCTTGCGCAGGATGCGGCAGACCTCAAAACCGTCGATCTCGGGCAGCATCAGGTCCAAAACGATGAGATCCGGCTTTAGCTTGCGTGCGGAATCGAGCGCAGCACGCCCATCTCCTACAGCTTCCACGGTGAAACCGTCCTTTTTCAGATTATAGGAAAGCGTATCGCGCAGTGCGGGTTCGTCTTCGACGACAAGAATGGTTTCTGGCATGGTGATGACTATATCATAAGACATTTTTTGCCAAAGTTAAGGTCTTGTTAATGGGAAATGATTTGCTCCATCGCTCCCGGGAATATTTGGGGCGATTATTCACAATTTCGTAATGTTTTTCTTACGAATCGACTGTAAAATTCGGATATATCTTCTCATCTATTTACCATGACCAAAGAATTCTACTTCTCCTGGCAATGGGACCTTGAGTCCTCTCCCGAAGCGATCTGGCCGTTCGCCTCGGATACGAATCGGTTTAACCGTGACACAGGCCAGCCTGAAGTGGAAGTGCTGGGCAACGTCAAAGGCACGAAGCAGATGCGGATGAAACTTCCCATCCTTCGCGTAGAGTGGGAGGAGGAGCCGTTCGAATGGACGTATCCGTACTCGTTTGGTGTTTCGCGGATCTATAGCAAGGGACCCTGGGATACGATGCGCGTTCAAGCGACGTTCGAACGATTGCCCAATGGTGGGACACGCGTAAAGTATCAATCCTGGTTTACAGTTAGCAATCCTTTTATCCAGCTCTTCATGCCGTTCGTGATCGGTGTCTTTGCCAAATATCGGTTCGAGCGGGCGTTCCGTCATTATGACCAGATCACCCAAAAACGCGACATCATCACCGAGATCATGCGTCCGCGTGGATTAAGCTCCTCAGGGCGGGCCCGTTTCAAATCCCTGAGTGATGCGGTCATCCGGCAAGGTACAGATGCGTCACTGATGGTGCGCCTTGAAGATTTTCTGGAACGCGCCGACGAACTGTCTGTCCAGCGTATTCGCCCTTATGCGCTTGCCGACCGTTGGCATGTGGATCGCCGCGCTGTTTTGGAGATGTTTTTGCGAGCCACGCGCGCGGGCATACTCGATATGTCGTGGGATCTTCTTTGTCCCTCGTGCCGCGGCGCGACCGAGGGGCACACGAATTTGGGAGATGTACGCAGCAGTTCCCATTGCAACACCTGTCAGATCGATTTCACCGTTAACTTCGACCATAATATTGAAGTGATTTTCCGGCCGAACCCATCTGTCCGCCCGGTGGATTTTGAAGCGGCCTTTTGTGCGGGCAGTCCGCAGTTGCAGCCGCACGTGGTGATGTCACAGCCAATTGCCGCGCTGCGTTCGCTGCCTGCGCCTCTCCAGCTTGAACGCGGACGATATACTTTGCGCGCGGCAAGCGTGCCCGGTTCCATCTCTCTCTTTGCGGATGAAAGCGGACTCGCCCGTGTCGACCTGCGCGCCTCTTCGTTTGGATGGCCACCCGAGCAACAACATATCTCGCTTCAACCGACCCTCAACCTGGTCAATGCTACGGACACAGAATCCACCTTTCAGCTTGAGCGCACCGCCTGGAGCGACGAAGCCTCCACTGCCGCGGATGTCACTGCACTGCAGGTCTTCCGCGATCTATTTGCCAGCGAAGTGGTGCGACCCGGTGAAGAAATTTCGATTGGCTCGGTCACACTGATGTTCACCGACCTGCGCGATTCGACTCGCATGTATCGCGTCATTGGCGATGCTTCCGCCTTTGGACGCGTACGCGAGCACTTCGAAATTTTGGAAAAGGCGATTGCTGCTGAAGGTGGAGCAATTGTGAAAACGATGGGCGACGCGGTCATGGCGACTTTCCGTCACCCGGTCGATGCATTGAAATCGGTCTGGAATGCGCAATCCGAGATCGCCAAACGAGGCGAGCCGATGCTCTGGCTCAAGGCAGGACTGCACAAGGGTCCATGCATCGTTGTGAATTTAAATGACCGTCTGGACTATTTCGGTTCCACTGTCAACATCGCTGCGCGATTGCCAAATTTTTCGCTGGGCGGTGAGTTGATCTTTTCCGAAGCCTTTTATGAGGATCCTGAGATACGGAATTTTCTGGCTGAAAACGTGGGACCGAGCGTGCTGCAGCGTTTCACCGGTGATGTGAAGGGATTCGATGAACCGTTTACGATGTGGAAGTTGAGAGTGTAGGGGAATGAAAGAGGACAGACAGAAGAGGAGAGATGAGTTTCTCCTCTTTTTATTTATCGAAGATTTTCCCAATTTGCAGGGAGAGATAAGCAAAGAGCACCATCGCAAATGGAGCGATGCCCATCAGTATCCAAAACTGGTTTGCAGTCAGGATATTCTCAGCGAACGCACGACGGAACAAATAAAACGAGAAGGGGAGAGTAAGAATGACAGCCGTGATCACCCCGGGGCTATACATCCGAAACCGGATCGTTGACCCAATATGAGGAATGAACGCATTAAAGAGAAGGATCGCTTGAATGCCCAGGATGATCAGATAACCGGTTGAATTCTGCCAAACTTCCAATGCAATGTACGAGATGAAAAATCCCGCCAGAGTGAGGAACGTCACCGCGATCACAAATTGACGTGTTGTAATACGGGGATGAATCTTCATCGGCAACTTCTTCGACCAACGTTCCATGCCCGGCGCCTCTTCCAGATTATGAAGGGCAAAGAAAACAGGCACGAACCAAAGCAGGCTGTCAAACGACAGGGAATTCAGGAAAGGAACAAGCACGCCGATGTTCATGATTGTTTTCGCGAAGAAAGTTGAAACGCTTCTGAGCGAGAAAGCGAACTTGTCAGTTTTTCTGAATCCAATGTCATTACTTTGCTGTTGGCAAAAAAACCAAAATCAAAGCTCGTCTTGTCGCCAGCTCTTTTGCCCGGGATGGGCATAAGACGTGCAGTCAGTGGCTTGTCGAGCCGCAATGCTAACGCACAGATATCCAGCAGCAGGGGGACCAACTGTTCTGAGGTTGTGTCCCCGGGGAGCGGGACCGTATCCAGCCCGGTGCCGCAGACAGTTGAATAAAGCAAGGCATCCTTAATGGTGAGAGTCCCTTCGGCAGCACGCTTTGCAAGGATCGAGTCTTCAAGCACCGGTTGCATAAATCCGCTGAAACCGGTGTGGGGAAAGTCTGCGCGGTCAATGGCTTCGGTCAGGATGGCTGCCGCTGCGAGTGAACCGTGTAGTCCGATCCCGGGAACACCCATTTGTTCAACGGCATTTCCAAGGGAGTGCGCATCGTCAGGAAAGGGGGCAAGGGAGAAATCAACGCCGCCAAATTTTGTGTTCGATAGTTCGTTTTTCGCTATTCGGGCGAGAGCCTGTCCGTGCTTTTCGATTTCAGAGATTAACGTTGCTTGTCCCTCTTCCAACGTTTTTGCATTTTCAAATGCTAGAACTGCCAGATCAGCGGACTCGGTGGCAATTGCAAACGCAGGTTCGTCATTGCCATCGGAATATGCAGCTGGAAAGAACGGTGCGCCTGCTTTGACATTTGCCAGCGCGGCAAATTGCAGGTTGGCAAATCCGTTTTGTTCCAACGACGCGCACTTGACGATCACATCCGCACAGGCACGGACTGCAGCAAGGTCAATGCCGCGTGTTTTGTCCGCCATCACACCGCCAAAGAACACATTTTTTGACATAAAGATCGCATCGGGAATGACTTCATAGCTCTTTGGCATTTCCGGCAATGCCGGACCAAGTGAGACATACCCGACGCCAAGCTGTTGAGCGATGCTGTCGATTTGACCGGTGAACTCTGGTAACTTGCCGATGGTTTCTGTGCCCAGCAATTGCGGGAATGGAACAGTTGCCAATCGTACAGTCTGCACTTCGTAACCCGCCGCCTCATACGCAGATTTAGCTTTCGACAAAAACGTTCCTGCATTTTGCAGGACTTTTTCATCGAGTGGATATTGGGGGTTGCAAAAGTATGTGATTGAACGGATTTTCATAATCTTTTTTGCCACGAAAGATATTACAAATACCAAGATGACTTTAGAAAAATGGGCCTTTGTGTCATTTCATGCCCTTTGTGTTTAAATTCCTTTGCCTCACCACTTCAAACATCAACACGGACCCTGCGACTCCTGCATTCAGCGACTCCACATTTTCAGTCATCGGAATGGATATTTTTGTTGCCAGTTTCCGTGCTGCCTCGCTTGCCCCTTCTGCTTCGCCGCCGACGATCAAGGCTAACGGCTGACGAAGGTCTATTTCCCAGCAGGATTGGCCGTCCATGTCTGCGAGATAGAGTGGCAAGTCCTTTGTTTTCTCTTTAATTTCTTTCCAACTCATTGAATGGATCGGTAAACGGAAATGTGCTCCCATCCCGGAGCGGAGAACTTTTGGCGCAAAGGCATCGGTTGTTTCGGGTGGAACCAACACAGCCTGCACTCCTGTCGCAGCGGCAGAACGGAGCAACGTGCCAAGATTCCCCGGGTCGCGGATTTGATCGGGGATGAGGACAA
>CAZKSG010000187.1:0-8814 GCA_964555335.1 uncultured Anaerolinea sp. | reverse complement strand
TGGCAGAACAACTAACAAACCATTTATTTGCTTCTTAACAGTGTTCATACTCCTATGTACCCTCCCTGAACCCCTTATTGAACGGGTTCGGGGAGGGGTTTTTATTTGTACATTGACACTACCGAACGCATGTTCTATAATTTCGTGAAGGAGAATGACCATGAAAAAGGAAATCACCGTCACGCCAGTGCAGGTTGCCGACCTGCTCGCCGAGGGTGAGCGGATGCCGGTCTATGTGCACGTCATCGACCATCCCGATGCGCGTGTGCTGGTCGACACCGGCATGACGGAGCTGCACCCGGCGGTGGCCGATCTTGATCCCCGCCTCAGTCCGCTGAACAAGCAGGACTTCGACCTCGCCGGCATTGACCTTGTCGTCAACACACACCTGCACTTCGACCACTGTGGTGGCAACCACCTCTTCGCCGGCAAGCCGATCTACGTCCAGCGTCTGGAGCTCGACGATGCACGCAGCCAGGACGACTACACTATTCGTGAGTGGGTCGATGCACCCGGCGTGCAGTACCTGCCGGTCGATGGCGAATTCGAACTGCTGCCCGGGCTGCGGCTCGTCCCGGCGCCGGGCCACACACGCGGGATGCAGGTGGTCGTCGTCGAGACGGGCGGACGCCCAATCGTCGTCGGCGGCGACGTAGCGGTTTGGTTCGGCGAGCTCGAAGAGCCGAAAACCGAAGGCCAACTGCGGGTGTGCGCGCTCAACCCCGAGCAGGTCTGGCTCACGCACGAGCACAAGCCGTGGCAGCCTCATCGTAAGGTTTGATACTTTGGAGGTAACTGACCTATGACAGATAAAAGTAAGTCCACTCAAAAGGGCACTTCGGTCAAAGACTATATTGCTTCTCTTAATGATGAGCAACTCACAAAAGATAGCCGCGTGCTGATTGAGATGATGCAGCGAATCAGCGGGCACAAACCAAAGCTATGGAATGTGGGTACGATCGGGTTTGATACCTACCACTACAAATACGATAGCGGGCGCGAAGGTGACGGTCATGTTATTGGTTTTTATCCACGAAAAGGTAAGATCACCGTTTACCTGATGGACGGCACGGCACGCTACTCCGGGTTGCTGGCTGCGTTAGGTAAGCATACAACGACTGGGTATTGTCTTTATATCAAGCGGCTCAGCGATATCGAGCTGCCAATCCTTGAGCAAATCGTGCAACAGTCGTATGCAAATATAAAGTCTCAAGACGGGCATATACACCAGGTATTATGGCAAACTGAAAAATAGACTTTATCGGTACTAGGAAAAAACGTCCCGAAGGGTGGCGTTCCACGCCTATCACAGCCGAGAAAAACCTTCGGGACGGTGTCCACAATGGCAAACTGAAAAATAGGCGTTTCGGTCTGGTAGATAATCCTGGTAGTGAATTTATTAATACATTCCATGAGAACGTTCAACCAAGGAGGCAGGAAATGTTACTGAAGGACAGAACAACAATCATCTATGGAGCATCAGGTGCAGTTGGAGGGGCTGTGGCTCGTGCCTTTTCGCGTGAAGGAGCGCATGTCATTCTGGCGGCACGCCGGCGTGAGCCTCTCAACGAAGTATCAGCCGACATCCTAAGCCGTGGTGGTTTGGCAGAGGTAATGCCCGTTGATGCTACGGATGCTCGTGCTGTAGAGAGTCATTTGGATGCGGTGACCGATCGCTTTGGCCCCGTGACCTTGATGTTCAATGCAATTTCCTGGGACGATACGCAGGGGCAGATGTTATCTGAAATGCCTTTCGACCGTTTTTTTGCGCCAATTCAGACCGGACTGACCAGTTGGTTCTACACAGGAACCACACTTACCAGGCACATGGCGCAGCATGGAGGCGGCACGATTTTGGGCATCACAGCCAATGCCGGCCGGGCACCCCTGCCCGGTGTGGGCGGCTTTGGTGTAGCCTGCGCGGCTGTCGAACATTATCTCAGGCAATTGGCTGTCGAGAGTGGCCCGAACCAGGTGAGGGTTTGTTGGGTTCGCTCACCGGGGTCGCCCGATGCGCCTGGTGTACGTGATGCATGGCAACTCTACGGAGACCGAAAGGGAATGACTTTTGAGGAAGTTCATCGCGAATTCGCAAAGGACGTTCCCTTGCGGCGTATTACCCCGTTGGCACAAGTGGCAAATGCGGCTGTGTTGTTGGCCAGCGATCTTGCATCAGGAATGACAGCCACCATGGCCAACGCAACTGGCGGCGCACAGATCGACTAACCTCCCATCACTGCACCTGCTGACGTGGAAGGGTAATAGCCGAATCGCAGGATGCTCGTTGATGTTCGTGGCATTCAGGCAACTGCTACTAACTAAACTGGCAGAACAACTAACAAACCATTTATTTGCTTCTTAACAGTGTTCATACTCCCATATACCCTCCCTGGACCCCTTATTGAGTGGGCTCGGGGAGGGGTTTTATTTGCAGGCAGGTTGTTTTGAGATTTGTGGAGTCGTATAATCTGAATATAGTTTGTTCTACAGTCACATACTATAGAACGCCCACATGGAGATCGATATAAAACATAGGTAGGCGCTAACGAATTTTAACCGTATCCATTAAGGAGGCAGCGTCATGTTCTTCTCTTCTCTACGTTCCCATTTTTTCTCATCAGTGTCTGATCCTTCTGGGGCTGGCTTTGAAGGGGAAATATCCGAAGCCTCTCTGCGAGCCGCCGACGCTGAACAGATGCGCATCATTGTGCAAGCCGATGCACAAACACAGCAAGCCTTTATGCATCCCAACTACATGATCAATGGACCGGCAAACCGTGTATTGCACAAGGATGTGATCGTCGACATGTTGGCCCACGGCAAGATGGCGAGCGACTTCTTCGAGCGCGTGATCGAGGACCTGGCGATCACCGGAAATGTGGGCATTGTGATGGGACGCGAGGTCGTGCATCCCCTTCCTACGAGCGAACTCGGCATGCGCCATGGCGACAAGGTTTTGAATCGCCGCTTCACCAACGTTTTCCTATTCGAGGATGGGAAGTGGCGTTTCCTGGCGCGGCAGGCAACGATCGTGAACTGAACAAATCAGCAGGCTGCCCAACATGGCGTTAGGCAGTAGAAGTAAGATTGTAAGGAGATCGCCACCATGATTATGAATACTGATGAGCCCCGCTGGTCCTTATATGCAATGTGGATCATTCAATCGTTCTTATGCATCCCGATTGCCTTGTTGATCAACTTTGTCGCCCTGATTCTCATCACATTGATCGTCGGTGATTACATTTATGTGAATGGGGTGCCCCACATTACAGAAGATTATTTGGCCATGTACATCTTTATTCCAACAGCCAGTCTTTTGACGGGGGCATTTCAATATTCGCTGTTGCGCCGTTACCTGCCGCGGATGGGCGGGTGGGTGCTCGCTACCCTTGGAGGCTGGCTGCTCGGAGTCGTGTTGGTCCTTTTGCCAGACTGGCTGAACTGGAGAGACGGTTACCAGAATCTCGATCAGGCACTTCTCTCGATGGGGCTGGCCATCGGGACCGTACAATGGCTGCTGTTGCGGCGACAGTTGCCTCACGCAGGCTGGTGGGTTGTCGCCACGGTTGCAGGCTGGGGACTGTTAGCCTTATTCACCGGCGATACGTTGAATTCAATTGGAATGTTAGCTCTGGGCCTGGTCCCCGCCAGTGTGACGGCTGCGGCGTTGGCACTTCTGATGAAACAAGCAAACTTGAAGAGTATATAAATGCTTGTCGTGCAATCCACCTGTTGCTGCGTTTACCGTTAGGCGCACGCATCTGCAGAAAGGGTAGTATGGAAATACCGATTGGAAAGTGCTCGTCCTGTGGAAAAATGATTCAAATGTGGCGTTGCGGAGAAATGAGCGGCGGCGGAACGTATCATATTGTCTGTTTTGAGTGCAGCGAAAGAGACTCCCGACAAAGCGTACAGTCAACCCCTTTATGGCGATGGGTTGGCGGGATACTTGTAATGGGTTTTATGATCGGTATATTCTTTGTTGTTCTTATCTTCGGCGGCTGAAGGAAGCCGTTAAACCCTACAGGTATAGAGAGGAGAGCACGATGAGCAACGACCAGATGGCACCCGAGATGAAAGGTGTTACAGTCAAGTTACTTTCAACGGTTGACCTGGGCCCTGAGATCGAAGGCATGGCAGGGCGCCAGCTTCGAATGCGTATGGTGACCATGGAGCCTGGAGGCGTCTTCGGCCCAGTTCACGACCATAAAGACAGACCAGGTATGGTCTATATACTACAAGGAACGATCACCGACCACCGAAACGGAGTCGCTACCGAGTATGGACCGGGAGTCGGCTGGCCTGAGGATAGGAACACCACACACTGGCTGGAGAACAGAGGGACAATTCCAGCAGTGGAGATCTCGGTCGATATCGTCAGGCAGGAGTAAGGCAGAGGTATTTGTATGATATTGCCCGAATATTGGTTGACCCGCCCAAACGTACCTATCGACAAACAGGCTCATTCTGCCTTTGATGAACTGCTCGATGCCGCTCGCCGCATTGGCGGCTGCCCGACCATCGACTATACGTTGCCCTGGTCCAAGTGGCAGTTCTTGTGTTACCTTGCTGACCATCACGATATTGCCCTGCACGGTTCAGGCAACCCTGCCATTGCCCTGTTCGAGCCACGCCAGTCAAATGACCTGGTCGAATTTGGCAACCAGAAAGCCATTTATGCCGCGTCCGATGGGTTGTGGTCCATGTTCTTTGCCATCGTCAATCGTGAGCGTGTAACCTCGGTCACCAATGCTTGTGTCCGTCTTACCGATGAAGCTGGAGTAGTTCATGGCCCCTACTATGTATTCTCGGTCAGCCGATGGGCTTTGCCCAATCAACCCTGGCGAACGGGCACTGTCTATCTTTTGCCGCGCAGCACCTTCACCACCCAGCCACCCATGTCCTTTGGTCCCAATCAGGTTCATATCGCACAGCTTGCCAGCTTTGTACCGGTCCAGCCGTTAGCGAAGCTCACCGTGACACCCGCCGATTTCCCTTTCCTGGCGCAAATCCGCGGGCACGACGACGAGCGCCTTCAGGAATATGCAACAGCGCTGCAAACTGGCGCACCCTGGCCAGAGGATTGAAGAACGCTGATCTTGCTTCTTAATCAGAGTCCTATTTCGTTGGCTTCGTGTACTGCTCTTTTCCCCAATAAAAATCCCGCCACGACCATTCCTCCTCCGAGTACCGCCATCACCAGCCCCTGCCAGATAACCGGGGAGAGCATTTGTCCCGTCACTGCGCGGACAGTCTCTGCAATGCTGGGGAGCAGCAACGGTGGGATGGGGATGAATCCCTGCCTTTGGATGAGTACCTGCAGGAGCAGCCCAATCACAGGGGCGCCGAGCAGGGCGATGACCGCGCTGACAAAGCCTGTGATAGTCAACGGCCAGCCCCACCAGACGAGCAGGTCACGGAGGTTGCGTACTGCGAACAGGGCAATGCTCAAGAACAACAACAGCACAAAGAACGGCGAAAAACGTATCGCCGAACGGACCATGTGCAGTTTTTGGCGCGGGTCGTTAGGTGTGCCGTTCTCTGCATTGGGGACGAGAGTGATCTGGTCTGGGAAGTTGGCAGTCACCGCTTGAAGCTGTCCCTGGATGAACGGCGCGATCAGTCCCATCGCTTCGGCAGGTGGGTTGCACAAGGTGATATCGCCGCCGAGGAGCCCAAGTCCCATTTGAGTGAGCTGCTCGAAGGTACAAGCAGGTTGGGTGCCCAGGAACTGGTTGACGATATCCATGCCAGAGGGACCTGCGAGACGCGTTTTGATGGGCTGTAACGAAATGACGACCGAGTCGCTTCGTTGATTTACATAAGCGAAGGTGGAATCGAGTGCGCTGTCGGTCAGTGTACGCACGTCCTCAGACGGCAGAATGGATGTGATTGTGGATTGCCAGTCGTCCACGGTCAATTCTTTCAGGAAAGGGTATGCGTTCGGGTTTTGCGCGATCATCCCTTGCACGGCAGAGGCCAGAATGGCGGGCATGCGGTCATAGAGTCCCTGCGTTTCAAAGGCTTGTTTGTAGGCTGCCGACTCAAAAGCTTGTCGTTCGATATTGAAGAGCAGCAGCGAGGTGATCCCTGCAAGGATGAAAAGCACAACACTAATAAGGGCGAGAACATGCAAGAGTTGTTTCAAATAGGCTCCAGTTAAAAAGCATGTCGTTGCGAGGAACGTCCTTCGCCCTCGCAACGACATCTGGTAAACAAAATTATGCTTCACTCACGATATCAATATAATCCTCGGTTACGGTTTCGCCACCCGATGCGCCGAGCAGGGCAAGCAGTTCGGTGGTCAACTGTGCCTTGAGCTGCGCGTCCTTGCGGCTCCAGGTGCGGCTCTTGACCTCCACGAAATAGCCCAGCTCAGGTTCCTTCATCTGGTCGAGATTGACGAAGAACTCGGTGTCCTTGTAATTGATCAGCCAGCGCTGGCGGTCTTTTTGGATGACGATCTCGGATTTCGGTTTGAAGTATTCACGATAGAAGCGCAGCGACTGTGCCGCCGGAGCAATGTAGCGACTGCGCGAAAGCAGCACTTCCTCGAACTTGCCTTCACGCTTCTGACCGATCAATGTCAGGCGGGCGCGTGTGTTGTGGATGGTGCCTTTGGCATCGTCGATGAAATCGTCTTCACGATAGCGCAGGCGTCCCTGCGATGGATCATCGAAGAAGAAGTAGACATCGTGCTCGTGATAATGCCGCTTACGGATCACCTCCACGTCGGGGCGCTTCATGGCCTGCAGGATCGCATCGGGTTCCGTTATCTTGACCTTGACCTGCACCTCGAACGACTCCTGTTCCAGTGAGCCACCTAACGCGATCAACTTTGACAGAACGGACTGCTCACGTTCGATCAGGAAGGCATCGATCTTCTTTGCGATCTGGTTGGCCTGATCGAGCAGTTCATCCTCTTTGAGTGTCAGCAGCTCACGTTCGCGCATCAACCATTTCCCGTTGACCATCACATCGCTCACATCTGTGGATTTGCTGGCGTAGACGATCTGCGCGTACGCGTTGTCTGCTGCTCGTTTGAAGGATGGGGCATTGTGCAGAGGGGAGACGTCCACGATGATCAAGTCGGCGCGCTTGCCTGTTTCCACTGAACCGGTCAAATGTCCGATATGAAGCGCCTGTGCGCCGAGACGAGTGGCCATGAGCAACGCTTGTGACGCAGGCAGGGAGGTGGGGTCGTTGGACACGGCTTTGGCGATGAAGGCCGCCAGTCGCACTTCCTCGAACATATCCAGGTCGTTGTTTGAGGCGGGTCCGTCTGTGCCAATGCCCACGTTAAGTCCCGTCTCTAGCATTTTCATCACGGGGGCAAACCCCGATGCGAGTTTGAGGTTCGATGATGGGTTATGAGAAACGCCGGCACCTGCGTGAAGAAGTGTGCGAATCTCGCCCGTATCGATATGAACACAATGGGCCGCAATCACTTTCGCTTCGAACAAACCCTGTTTCTTGACGTACGGAATCACCGGGATGCCCTGTTCGTTGCGCATGTTCTCCACTTCGAACGCGGTCTCAGCAAGATGCGTATGCAACGGAACGTCGAACTCTTTGGCGAGTTCGGCTGTGGCTTTGAGGATTTCCTCTGTACATGTATATGGCGCATGCGGTGATACCGCCGGCACGATCAACGGATGTCCCTTCCACTTCTGGATGAAGTCGCGGGCCATTTGGAGCGAATCTTCATACGACGCCGCATCTGGCGCGGGGAATTTCATCACGGTCTGCCCGCAGACGGCGCGTACACCCGCGTCGGCGGCAGCCTGGGCAACATCATCTTCGAAATAATACATGTCGTTGAACGTGGTCACACCGCTGCGGATCTGTTCTGCGCAGGCCAGCAGCGTTCCCAACCTCACGAACTCCGGCGAGACGAATTCGCGCTCAACGGGCATCATGTATCCCATCAACCAGACGTCGAGACGCAGGTCGTCGGCCAACCCACGCAGGAGCGTCATGGGTACGTGGGTGTGCGCATTGATCAACCCGGGCATGAGGATCTTGCCGCCGCAATCAATGGTCTCTTCAGCGATATATTCCCCGGTGACGTCTTCTTCCTTTCCCACCGCTACGATGCTATCTCCTTTGACAGCGACCGCGCCAGGGGAATACTGTGTCATGTTGTTGTCCATGGTAAGGACAAATGCATTAGTGAAGATGGTGTCCACTTGTTGGGTCATTCGGTCTCCTTTTTGGGAATTATAGCCGTAGTTTGACAGGTGGATAATTTTTGGCTAGACAAACGCAATATCTCTGTATGTGCTCACAACTGCGATCTTTGTCGCCCCTGTTTGAGTGTTACTCTATTTCCAATTTAAGAGTACATCAAGGATGTTCAAGTTTTCGTCGAAGTCGGTCTCGATGTGGTTGGTCAACTCGATGTCCACAGCCGCGATGCCTTGTGACACAGCGAAATCGGGCAGCGATCCGGAATAGGTACATCCCGTATCGAGCGGAGGATAACGATAGCTGCTGACCTGTGCGATCTCTTCTGCCAGCCGAATGGAATTCTCATCCCACGGGTCGCCACCGGGGAAGACGCCCAGCGCGGCGCTGTGATAGCTGATCAACGCTTCGATCTTATGCCCGGTGATGAAATCCATCAACGCCTGTGTTTCAGCCTCCGAGCCGGGACCCGTGCCACCGGAGGTAGGCAGGTAGTTCCAGCACCCGGCGCGTACCCAGTCTGCCAGCCAGTTGGTGGGGAAAGTGCGGTTCAAGGCCACACCAGTGGCGTTGAGACGTCCGTATTTATCGTGAGCACGCGCTTCACCGTCGGGATTCAAACTTGGC
>CAZKSG010000186.1:0-8856 GCA_964555335.1 uncultured Anaerolinea sp. | reverse complement strand
TAAGCGCGTGCAACAGTTCTGTTGGAAGTCCCAACATTTTCAGTCCTGCCACCGACACCCCTCTTCCTCCTCCCCCTGTTACTATAGAATCTGCTCCAAGCGCCGATGCAGCCTTGACTGCCTATCTCGATGCCTTCAAAGCAGATGATTACAACGGCATGTATGCCGGGCTTAGCAAGGTCTCATCAGATTCAATCACATTGGAAGATTTTGCCAAGCGCAACCGAGATGCCTTGAATGAAATGAGCGCAGGGTCATTCGATTATCAAATCCTTTCATCGCTGGTGAATCCTTATTCGGCTGAAGTGTCATATCACGTTAACTATCACACCGCCTTGGTCGGCGATATCGAACGCGACATCGTCGCCAAATTCGCGCTCGAGAACAACGAATGGAAATTGAACTGGGAGGATGGCATGATCCTCCCCGAGCTCGCCGGCGGAAATGTATTGAAAATGGACTACAGCATCCCCTCGCGCGGTAACATCTATGACCGCAAAGGCAATATCCTTGCGGCCCAATCAGATGTGTATGCGTTCAGCATTATCCCCGGCAACGTGACCAATGAAAGTATCGGTGTACTGGCTTCTGAGGTCAGGCTTTTGTGCGGGAACAGCATTGACGACCTTATTCAAGAGATCAACAACACACCGGCACAATGGCCGATCCCGTTATGTGAGGCGTCCGATGAGGAATCCGCCCGCATCCGTTCGATCAGTCCCAGCGGTTTGCAGTGGACTCCCTACAATTCGCGTTATTACTTCGAGCAGGGTGTTGCCTCCAATGTTGTCGGCTATACCACCTATATTAGCGAAGAAGAACTTGAGAAATACCGTCGCCTCGGCTACCAGGGAAGTGAGCGGATCGGCTCGCAGGGGGTCGAAGCGTGGGCCGAGGATTACCTCGCCGGGCAGCATGGAGGAACGTTGTATGTTGTCAACCCCAACGATGGTGCGATCATCACACGTGTGGGTGAGAGTCAGCCCAAGGCAGCCGATTCGGTTTACCTCACCATTGACCGTAACCTGCAGAAAAATGCAGAGAAAGCCCTTGCCGGTTTCACGGGAGCCGTGGTGGTTCTGGAGCGCGACACTGGACGTGTGTTGGCCATGGCATCCTCACCCGGTTTCGATTCGAACATGTTCGCAGCAGAGAACCCGAATGCCGGTGCACAATACTCGGCACTGCGCCCAGGTGCCCTGCTCAACCGCGCCGCACAGGGACAATACCCGTTGGGCTCGGTGTTCAAAATCATTACCATGGCCGCCGGCATGGAAAGTGGGCTTTTCACAGCCGAGTCGACCTACGATTGCCAATACGATTGGACGCGCTTGCCTGACCGCATCCGTCATGATTGGACGTGGCAGCATTGTCAGGATCGCCTGGCAGCAGGCAAGGAATGCAACACATCTGACAGCGTTCCCTCTGGAAACCTGACATTACCCGAAGGATTGATGCGTTCCTGTAATCCCTTTTTCTGGGAGATCGGCTACACCCTCTATCAGAATGACCGTTCGAACGACATCGCCAACATGGCCCGAATCTTCGGCCTTGGGCAAAAAACCGGCATCGAGCAGATCCCTGAAGAGGCAGGGCAAATTCAGGATCCAAACGGCGACCCAATTGAAGTGGTAAATCAAGCCATCGGACAGGGAACGGTTCAGGTCACACCGCTGCAGGTAGCCCGCTTCATTGCCGCACTCGGTAACGGAGGCACGCTCTATCGCCCACAGATCGTGGAGAAGATCGAACCCGTTGAAGGCGGCGATCCAAGTGTGATATTCAAACCGGAGGCACAAAGCACACTCCTCATTCAGCCGTTCCGCATGGAAACAATCAAGGAGGCGATGATCAGTGTGGTGGCCGACAAACGCGGCACAGCCAACTTCCGCCTGCGTGGATTACAGATCCCCGTGGCAGGGAAGACCGGAACAGCCGAATCCGGCTCCGGGCTGCCGCACGCCTGGTTCGCAGGCTATACCCTGGCCAGCGAATCCACCAACCTGCCAGATATCGCCATCGCGGTCATCCTGGAGAATGAGGGCGAAGGTTCCGATTACGCCGCGCCGATCTTCAAGCGCATGGTTGAAACCTATTACTTCGGCGCACCCCAGTCGCAACTTTGGTTCGAAGTGGGCATCTACGGCCCAACGCTGACACCCAGCCCGATCGGCGGCGTTCCAACTGAGACACCCAAACCATAATGCAAAAGACTTTGGTGACTATTTGACGAACGAACAATCACTACAAGGTTTGATTATCAAAGCCCAGTCCGGTTTCTTTACAGTAGAGACCGGGCAGGGCTTTACTGTTTGTCAACTGCGCGGCAAGCTCAAGCAGGGACGCGCCACAGGCGATATCGCCGCTATTGGTGACCGCGTCCACATTACGGTGTTGCCAGATGGAAGCGGGGTGATCGAAGAGGTCGAAGGACGGGAGCGGGCCATCGTCCGGCTCGACCCGCGGCCGCAAGGTGAGTATCAGCAGGTGCTACTGGCGAATCCCGATCAGGCTGTGTTCATCTTCGCCTGTGCACATCCGCATCCCAAACTAAAAATGCTCGACCGGTATCTCGTCATCGCTGAAAAACAAAAAGTTCCTCCGTTGATCGTTGCCAACAAAACCGATCTTGTGGAGGACGCGTCTGCAATATTCGGCGTGTATAAATCCATCGGATATCATGTGTTGTATACCTCAACAAAATTGAATGCAGGCCTCGAGGAACTGAAGGAAGTTCTGACGGGCAAGGTCAGCGCGTTCGCCGGGCCGAGTGGTGTTGGAAAATCAAGCCTGCTCAATGCGATCCAACCGGGGCTTGGGCTGGCTGTGAATGAGATCAGCACAGCCATGAACAAAGGCAAACACACCACTGTAACGCGACAGATGTTCCCGCTTGTGGGCGGTGGTTATGTTGCCGACACACCCGGCTGGAAATCTCTGGCCCTGTGGGATACTGAACCTGAGGAAATGGATGCGTACTTCCCCGAATTGCGCGATCTCGTACCGCATTGTCAATTCAGTGACTGCACACACACCCACGAACCGGGATGCGCCGTACGTTCCGCCCTGGATGAAGGTAAAATTCATCGCGAGCGATATGACTCCTATTTGCGTTTGCGTACAGGCAAGGATTGATGAATAGCAACTGGAATTTAGTCGGCCATGAGTGGGCTGTGGATATGTTGAAGAAGCACGTCATCCACGGCACGACGCGCCATGCGTATCTTTTCGCGGGACCTCCAGGGCTGGGCCGCCGTACACTGGCCTTGCGCTTCGCCCAAGCGTTGAACTGCCAAACGCCCAGCGAATCGGGAATCCCGTGCGGAGAATGCCGGGATTGTAAACAGATCGCGTCCATGCAGCATGCAGACTTGACCATTGTCCAGGCGGATGCCGAAGGCGGGACGATGAAAGTGGATCAGATCCGCAATGCCCGCAAGACACTAACCTACAAACCCTATCAATCCAACTATCGCGTCGCGTTGTTTTTGCGTTTCCACGAGGCGAACGACTCCGCTGCCAATGCGTTGTTGAAAACGCTGGAAGAAGCGCCATCCTACGCCGTGTTGATCCTCACCGCCGACAATCCCGAACAATTACTGCCAACGATTGTTTCCAGATGCGAAGTACTGCGTCTTCGTCCGCTGAACGTGGAGGATGTACAAAGCGCACTGGAACATAAGGGATATGAAACACGTCAGTCGCGCTTGATCGCTCATATCTCCGGCGGACGATTCGGGTATGCGCGCCATCTCCTGGAAAGTGAGTCCCTGCTCGATGAACGGGACGCACGCCTGAACGATCTGCAGACCCTGATCTCTGCATCACGCGTGGAAAAATTCGCCTATGCCGACAAGCTGTCAAAAGACAAGGATTCGATGCGTCAGGCAATTTTGATCTGGCTTTCCTATTGGCGCGATGTAATGCTGCGTACCGTCCAGGCAGAGACGCCACTTGTCAACGTGGACCGCAACATGGAGATCGAAGATGTTGCGATCCGCATGGATCTGTCATCCGCGCGTCAGGTAGTTGCCGGGCTGGAGAGCACGCTCGAAAAAATGGAACGCAATGTCAATCCGAGATTACTGGCTGAGGTATTGTTGTTAGACATGCCAAAGCTTTGACATTTTTATCCGTATTCACCTAAAGAGAAGGAATGTTCGACTCGCTTTACCCACAGGCAAACAGGCTCCGCTTCCCCGACGACATCGAAAAACAATTCCGCACCGATTATCTCACCAACACGATCTTTTCCACACGGCTGGCATTGATTCTCGGTCTGGTGATCTATTCCGTGTTTGGCATTCTGGATATGTACGCCGTTCCCCTTTCGTTGTACACGGTCTGGTTCATCCGTTATGCGATTACCGCGCCTGTCATCATCCTTGTGTTGATCGCTACCTACATCAAGGTCTTTCGCGAACATACACAGATCATGATGAGCGTGGTCGTGGCAGTAGCGGGGCTGGGCATTGTAGCGATGATCGCCATCACAAAGGAGGTGGAGTTTGGCAATCGTTTCTACTTTACCGGATTGATCCTCGTCTCCATGTGGGCGTATGGTTTGTCGCGTCTGCGATTCTGGTATGCCATTTTTGCCAACTTGATCATCATGGTTGGCTATGAATTGACAGGTATTCTTGTCAAGCAATTGCTCACTACAGAGACTGGCATCGTTATCTTCACCATGCATAATTTTTTCTTCCTCGGCGCAAATATTATCGGCATGTTCACTGGCTACGCCCTGGAACGTTACAGCCGCATCGATTTCCTGCAAAAGTTCACCATCCAGGCACAACGTGACCAGGCAGATAAACTTCTCTTCAACATTCTGCCTGAGCGTATCGCCGAACGACTCAAACAAAGCCCTGAGACCATCGCAGAGGAATTTAGTTCTGCCAGCGTCCTGTTCGCGGATATTGTCAACTTTACGCCCATCTCGGCAAATTTCAGTCCACGTGAAGTGGTGGACATGCTCAACGATCTGTTCTCCAGCTTCGATGATCTTGTGGAAAAATATGGCGTTGAAAAGATCCAGGTGGCAGGCGATGGCTACATGGTCGCTGCCGGCGTTCCAATACCACGGCCCGACCATGCCGAGGTGCTGGCCGATCTCGCACTGGATATGCTGAATTGCGTTAGGAGGGGACAATTCCTGGGCGGCAAGCATCCCATCGAGATCCGCATCGGCATCAATTCCGGCTCGCTGATCGCCGGCGTGATCGGGCGCAAGAAGTATTTCTACGCGCTGTGGGGTGACATGGTCAATACGGCCAGTCGCATGGAGAGTCACGGCTCGCGCGGCAGGATCCAGATCACACGCGCCACCTATGAGCTGCTCAGTGACAAGTTTGAGTGCATTCACATGGGTGTCATCCCCATCAAGGGCAAAGGCGACATGGACGTCTGGCACTTGAAAGGTAGAAAACGAATCAGGAGTAGAGCACATGCCTGAATCAACACTTGCAAAAAAGCTGAAACTAAAATCCGGTATGCGTGCGACAGTAATCAACGCACCGGAAACATATTTGGATGAATTGAAACATGACTCGGACATCACACAGAAACTCAGCGGAAAATTTGACTGGGTCCAGATCTTCGCCAAAAACAAAAAGGAACTCGCCTCCTTCGCCCCCAAAGCTGCCTCTGCCATCAAGCCTGATGTGCCATGCTATGGCTTTCGTTTCCCAAAGGCAGTTCCAAACTCCAGACCGACCTCACCCGCGACAAAGGCTGGGGCATCTTGAAAGAACTTGACCTGAAATTCATCACGCTTGTCTCCGTTAATGATATGTGGTCCGCTTTTGCTTTCCGTCCGTATAAAGAGGGCGAAGCGAGACAATCCGTTCAGTTAGGAGAGTAACATGTGCAGAAGCATCAAAACGCTGAGAAATGCAGAAATCCCCGCCACCGAAGAGGAGATCCGCGCGGCGGCATTACAGTTCGTTCGAAAAGTGAGCGGGTATCGGAAGCCGTCCAAGGTCAATGAAGAGGCGTTCGAGAGGGCAGTGGAAGAAGTGGCGAAGGCAACTCAAATCCTGTTGGATGGCTTGAAACTACCAACAAGATCAGCATAAAAAAGGCGGCAGTTGCCGCCTTTTTTATTTGGGAACCAGTTTCGCAGTATCGGTGTACTCTCTTTAAATCCAAAGAGGAAGTGCCCATGAGAAAACTACATATACCAGTTTCAATTTTTATCCTTGTATCTCTTCTCGTCAGTTGTGCCCCGAATACGAATGCCGAGACCAAAGAGTATCGAATGCCAACCGATGTTCCCACCGTGCCCGAATTGACAGCTACCGCTCAAATAGAGATCGGTTCCTCCACGCCGCCAAGGGATTGTCCTGTTACAACGCCAGAGAAATCGACTTTCCAGGCACCCGAACCCTACTCACCTGATGCTCCCTGGGAAGGCATCTTCTGGTATGGCACAGAACATCTATGGACCGCACTCAATACGACTGGCGTCTGGCAGGGACTGCCCGATAACCCGGAGGGTTATACCCAAAAGATCATGTGGTGGAGTGACTTTTATGTGTTGAAGGATGAACCTCAACCTGTACTGGTCGTCACCGGTCGCAGGTTGGATGTAGAGTCACCTCCGCTCAAATTTGGTGGAGCCACCAATGCCTACGCCAAAGATATCGGTGACGCCATGCTCACCGGCGTTGATTTCCCCACATTGGGTTGTTGGGAGATCACAGGGCACTATAAGAAAACGGATTTAACATTTGTTGTGTGGATCGCGCCGTAAAATAAAAGACGTCCGAAGTCTTGGTGACTTCGGACGTCTGATTACTCGATCGCCTCTCGCAGCTTGCGTGCCAGTTTTCCAAAATGAGGCGTGTATCGGATATCCTCTTTTCGCGGGCGTGGAATATCGACTTCCATGTCCATTTTGATTTTGCCGGGACGCTGTGTCAACACAAGCACCCGGTCTGCCAGGAACAACGACTCGTTGATCGAATGCGTCACCATGACGACCGTCTTCTGCCGCCGTTGCCAGATATGTGAGAGTTCCGTCCACATACGTTCGCGCGTCATCGCATCGAGGGAGGCAAACGGCTCATCGAGCAGGAGCAGGTCCGGGTCATGGATGAGCGCCCGGGCAATCGCCACGCGCTGTGCCATGCCGCCGGAGAGGTCGCGCGGCAGCGAGTCTTCGAATCCCTGCAATCCCACCAGTTCGATCATCTCACGGGTCTTCGCCTGCGCGGTGGCATCGTCTATGTTCTTTACTTCGAGTGGAAGCCTGATATTCTCGACCACTGTACGCCACGGCATCAGGTTCGATTGTTGGAAGACCATGCCAATGCTCGGCTGTTCCCCATGACCGAACTTGAACGAACCCGCAGTCGGTTGGATGAGACTCGCAAGGATACGCAGCAGTGTCGTCTTGCCCGAACCGGAAGGTCCCAGCACACAAACGAACTCGCGCGGATGCACGTCGAATGAGACATCGTCCAGCGCGCGCAGCCCGCCGTTGCTATCAGGGAACACAACGTTCAAATCACGGATGGTGAGGATGGGAGTATGAGGCATGAACTTATTAACCACACATGGCATGAAGTGTCACAAAGGTCTTTCTTTGTGCTCCTTCGTAACACTTCGTGGTAAAGAAAATCAAGGAACAAACTCATTCGTGAAGGCTTTGCTCAGATCCAGCTTCTCAGAGAGCAGACCCATATCGAGCAGGACCTTCTGCATATTCTCCCAGGCTTGCAGATCAGAATATCCGAGGCGGTCTGATTTCCATTGTCCAATGGATGTCTCCAGCACCTGCTTCTGCACATTGGCATCGAGTTCCGAAAAATTCGGAATATGGGACTCGCTTAATTCAAACGCCTCATCGGGATTCGAGATCGTATCCTGCAATCCCTTAAGAAACGCACGGATGAACGCCCGCACCAGATCAGGATTTTCCTTGATGACCTTCTCACTGGCCAGCAATCCGTTCGATGCCAGCCGCGCATAATCTGCCACGCGCATCTCGGTCACAGCAATTCCCTGTGCCTTCAACTGGATCGGCTCATTCGCCGTATACCCAACAACGATATCCTGCTGCCCGGCTGCCATCAGTTCCACCTGATTAAACCCGATCGAATCGAGAGTCACATCGCTTTCGCTGAGATTGCCAGCGTTGAGCAGCGCACGCAGTCCTACATAGTTCGCGCCGAACAGGCCGGGAAGCCCAATCTTCTTTCCTTTCAGATCCTGCGGTACAAGGATCCCTGCTTCGCTCTTTGCCACTACTGAAACAGGATACTGCTGATACCACGCCGCAACATAAGTGACGGGCAATCCCTTTGCACGCGCCAATAACACCTGTTCACCCGATACCACGGCAAACGGCAGCTCACCCGCACCCACCAGCGCAACGCCATCGGTCTCGAACTTGTAGTCGAACTCGATCTCGATGCCGGCTTCTTTGAAATATCCTTTTTCGATCGCGACATAGAACGGCGCATACTGGATGTTTGGGATATAACCCATCGGCAGGCGGATCTTCGTCAACGTGCCCGCATCATTTGTGGACTGAGGACTGGCACACGCCGATAAGACGATCGCCATCCCAAGCATGATCAAAACTACTTTACGAAACATGAACTCTCCTTTGTCTGATAGTTTTTTTAAATCTGTCAGGTCTGGTCGTTATTTGTTTTGCCATTTCAAAAATCGTCTTTCCAACAGCGTCACAATGCCGTATAACATCAAAGCCAGCGCCACCAGCATGAACACAGCCACAAAGACCATCGCTGTATCATACTGAAAATCGCCCAACTGTAACAGGAAGCCTAATCCCTGCTCGGCACTGACCAGTTCCCCGACAATTGCGCCGATCACCGAGAGCGTCGC
>CAZKSG010000185.1:0-8861 GCA_964555335.1 uncultured Anaerolinea sp. | reverse complement strand
CGCCCTTCAAGACGTTCGTCCTCAGCTTCCATAACACGGAAGACCTTGCGATATGGCGTTTCAATGAAACCATACTCGTTCACGCGGGAGAACGAAGCCAAACGACCGATCAAACCGATGTTTGGGCCTTCAGGCGTTTCGATAGGGCAGATACGGCCATAATGTGAGTGGTGCACGTCGCGGACATCGAAGCCGGCACGTTCACGGCGAAGACCACCAGGTCCCAACGCGGAGAGCGTACGTTTGTGGCGCAGTTCGGCGAGCGGGTTGGTCTGGTCCATGAACTGCGATAACTGCGATGAACCAAAGAACTCGCGCAGTGCAGCAACTACCGGGCGGATGTTAACTAATGTTACAGGCGACAATTGCTCCTGGTCGCGGATGGACATACGCTCTTTAATGACGCGTTCCATACGGCGTAGACCGATGCGCAGTTTGTTCTGGATCAACTCACCCACCGTTTTTACGCGGCGGTTGCCCAGGTGATCGATATCATCAGCAGGCTCGACGCCATTATTGATCTGGATCATACGGCGGAGCAGACGGATCACATCGTTCTTGGTGACCGTGCGATGTGGGATCGGGACGTTCAGATCGAGCTTCTGATTTAATTTATAGCGACCGACACGCTCGAGGTCATAATGACGCTGGTCGAACAACTGCTCTTCCAGGAATTGGCGGGCATTGTCCAACGTGGCAGGATCGCCCGGACGCATCTTGCGGAAGAATTCGATCAATGCGGCTTCAGCGATCGTCAAACCACCAGAGAGGTCCCACTCAGGTTCCTGCTTAAGAGTAGAAGCGATGAAGAGACGCTCTGGATTGTTATCCACATCCTGGAAGAGGGACAGCAATTCCTCATCTGAACCGGTCTTTAATGGAGTATCTTTAATTCCATCGCTGACAGCAGCCAGTGCCCGCAGGAACACCGTGATGGGCACAGTGCGCTTGCGGTTGAACTTTAAAATAATGTAATCAGACTTGCGGGTTTCGAACTCCATCCAGGCGCCACGGTCGGGGATCAACTTGGACATGGCCAGCAGACGTCCCGTCGCGCGATCTGTAGGTGCCTCGAAGTACACACCCGGGGAGCGGATCAACTGCGAAACGACGACGCGTTCCGTTCCGTTGATAATGAACGTGCCCTTGTCAGTCATCTCGGGAAAGTCACCGAGGAAGATATCCTGTTTTATTGGCTCGGGCACATCGGGTCCCGCGAGCAGAACAGAAACATATAAAGGGCTGGCATACGTAAGGTCACGTTCAACGCATTCCTCGATGGAATGCTTGGGGTCACCGAACCAGTATTTGAGTCCCCATTGCTTGGACTCGGGGCTGCGGCTCGGAAAATAGAGTTTCATCCCTTTATTATAGGATTCGATCGGCGAGACTTCATGGAAAAGATCGCCCAGTCCTTCGCGCTTGAGGCGCTCGAATGAATCCAGTTGGACTTCAATTAAGTTGGGAAGTTTGATGTTTACTGGGATACGCGCATAACTCTTGCGTGGTAAAGAAGAAGACATTCGGTTCACTCCTAACCTTGGGTATGTGCGCCGTTACGAAGTACCACTTCCCATCCGACAATTTAGTGCTTGCCAAGTAACAGATGCAATTCAAATTGATCGGATCATGCTGAAAGCAGTATACACACGAATACATCCCGCGACAAATGGCGGGATAGCAAAATGTGATTATATATGAAGGATTGTATATCCGCAAGGGATTTTAGCTTCGAATTTCATCCCCTTTCCTGCTGCTTGATTGTTCGGATTCTATCATAGTCCCACAATTTCGCAACCTGCAATGGCCTATCGGGGTTTTTGAAGATAGAATAGACAAAACCACATCCCGGAGGCAACATGGCAACAGCACAGGCAACGGTGAACGATAGGAAAGAGATCTTCGGTTGGGCAATGTACGACTGGGCGAACTCCGCCTTCAGCACCACGGTTGGGACAGTTTTTCTTGGACCTTACATCGCATCCCTTGCAGCAACGGCCGCGGAGTCCTATCCAGATGGCATGGCCCGTTTCTTTGGGATCCCGGTCGCTCCCGATTCATTCCTCCCCTACTGCATTTCATTCTCTGTTGGCTTGCAGGTCTTGTTCCTGCCCATCCTCGGCGCTATTGCAGACTATTCCCATTTACGCAAACGCATGATGCAGATCTTCGCAACAATAGGCGCTATTGCCACCGTTATGATGTTCCTCATCACCGGTGGATTGTGGTGGTTGGGAGGCGTTCTGTTTATCATTGCCAATCTAACCTTCGGGGCAGCGATCGTTTTTTATAATGCCTATCTACCCGATATTGCCAGTGAAGAGGAACGCGACCGTGTTTCTTCCTATGGTTGGGCAATGGGATACCTTGGCGGCGGAATCCTTCTCGCTCTCAATCTCGCGTTCTTCATTTTCAGTGAAGACCTTGGCGTTCCAGGGGATCTGGCTGTTCGCATCAATCTGGCTTCGGCAGGAATTTGGTGGCTGGGTTTCTCACTCATCACATGGTCACGCCTTCGACCGCGTCATACAGCCAGGCATCTTCCAACGGGAGAAACATATGTCAGCGTAGGTTTCAAACAACTGGGAAATACATTTCGCGAGATTAAGCATTTCCCCGAAACGTTGAAATATTTGCTTGCCTACTTTCTTTATAACGATGGCATTCAAACCGTCATTGCGGTTTCATCTACATTTGCTGCTGCGCCTCTGATCCGTGGTGGTCTTGAACTGCCACAAGACACATTGATCGCTGTCATTTTGATGATCCAGTTCGTAGCGTTTGGTGGTGCATTGTTCTGGGGAAAACTCGCCAAGTGGATTGGTGCCAAACAATCCATTATCGTCAGCCTTGTCATCTGGTCTGGTGTAGTTATCTATGCCTACAGCGGATTGAAGGGTGAAAGTCGGGTGACGGAATTTTTCATTCTCGGCATTTTCATTGCCCTGGTCATGGGTGGATCGCAGGCCATCAGCCGTAGTCTCTTTGCCCAAATGATCCCCATTGGCAAGGAAGCCGAATTCTATTCCTTCTATGAAGTCAGTGAGCGCGGCACATCCTGGACAGGGCCATTGATCTTTGGATTGGCGAATCAAATCTTTGGCAGTTTACGGTTTGGCATTCTTGCGCTCATCTTCTATTTCATCCTCGGTTTGATTTTGCTGCCATTTGTCAATGTAAAGAAAGCCATGGAAGATGTAAAAAATTACGATAACAATAAACAATAAAAGAAACAAGCCGAGGAAATTTCCCCGGCTTGTTTCTTTTAATAGACATTATTTGTTACGTCGGAAAAAGTTACTCCATAAGCTTCCGCCAAGATTGGCATTCAACAATGAAATACTGATAGCGGGTAAACTGGCAGGGCCCGGATAAATCAAATAGCGCGGCGACCAGGCGGGATGAAATTTTTCCTTGAAGGCATGCAATCCTCGAAAATTGTAAAAGCGGGTCATACTTTTATAAATATAGTGAAGGGCGCGTTCAATGGAGGGGTCATCTGAATGTTCACCCACCCCAGAAAGTGCGCTCAACCCCAGATTAAAGCTTGCGTAATTTTGCTCCTTTGCCCACTTAAACAACGAGACAAACAGAAAATCCATCAATCCTGACTCGACATATGCGCGATGACGCATCAGGTCAATGGCTGCCTCATTGTTCTGAAACTCCGTGACAATATTGGCAAAGGCTTCAATAAACCCTTCGCGGTCACGCACCAATAAAACGGGACATGTGTTCAAATATGCTTCATCAAACCAACCCAGGGAGAATTTCATTTCAGAAGAGCCACGACTGCTTAGCCACTCATCGCTGATCGCGTTCAATTCACGCAACATGCGCGCCGAAAATGGCGGCTGGACAACATCATAGTGGTATCCGTTTCTAACGAGCTTGTTATATCCATTACGCAGGGTCTTATTTTCGCTTCCATCCAATGTGAATGACGAAATATCTACAATAGCTTCCTGCCCAAGAAGAAGATTTTCAAAACCAGCAGATTTATATTCCTTCAAATACGTCGGCATGACCTGATAGAACGCGGGAACCCAATCGTTGGACGCGCAGAATGATTTAAAGGAAGCCAACACACTGGGAATTGTCTCAGCCGGACCTATGGGATCGCCCAACACGAGCGCTACGCGGTTTTCCACCACGTACGAAATCAATACCCCGCGCGCGTCGAAGAAAAATTTCTTGTCGTCCAGTACCGCGTAGCGGGCCAGAGCGGTCTGTCCATGGGCACGGACAATCTCCCAGGCATGAGAGCGTTCTTCCTCCGACGGCATGCGGCGATTCAACACAGGACGCAAGAGCATGACTAATGCATATCCAAACGTCGCAATACCAACCATATAAATCGAATCGGCAAAATAACGCCCAAACCCCGTGATCGGCTGCAAGCCTGGGTCATAGAATTGAGTGAACATCACGATCGTTTGTCGAATCGCAGCCCAAAACCCAAAATTTACATTGAAATGCCTATCAAGGAGATAAAAGCCGATCACACCATACAAGAGAGTAAACGCCAGGGATGCCAGCAGAGTCTGCAAACCCTGTCTGATCGAGGGGATATCAGAGTGAGCATGAAAGTATGGATTCAAATAAATAAGGAGACCAGCCAACAGCGCAGCGAGAGTCGCTTCTTCATAATCCAACCCCTTTATCAGATGGGCTACAATGGAAATCACCAGGATAACCAATGTCAAGATCCATCCTGCCCGTTTCCGACGCCATAGACTCACAGAGAGCAACAACAAGGCAAAGCCCGCCAAAGCAGAAGTGAGATGACCACCTGTAGTGACACTGAACGGAGAATATTGTTCCAACAAATGCAGGCGATAGCGCATGGAAGGCATGACCGCCGAGAAGACGTTGATAACGCCCATTACGGCGGTCAGCAGTGCGACCAAATGAACAAGATTTTCTTCAGAGATGACAAAGCGATGTTTCATTGTCATTCCTTTTTTATGTCATTGCAAGCGCAATCTCCCGTCAAACAGAAAAACATCACCGATGATGATACATTCTCTCAATTGGAGTTTGCTTTGTCGGCACATGTCATCCTCGCAATGATATGGAATCTATAGCTTCGGCAAAACAATGGATTGCTGCTTTTGGTACTTGCCTTTCTTATCGGCATATGAGACTTCGCACTCTTCATCCGCCTCAAAGAAAAGGACCTGTGCCAGGCCTTCGTTCGCGTAAATCTTGGCGGGCAGGGGCGTCGTATTGGAAATTTCCAAAGTCACAAATCCCTCCCATTCCGGCTCGAACGGCGTGACGTTGACAATCAACCCGCAACGGGCATAGGTGGATTTCCCCAGACAGACGGTAAGGACTTTGCGCGGGATACGGAAATATTCAACCGTGCGGGCAAGGGCAAAGGAATTGGGCGGAATGATACAGACGTCACCTTTGAACTCAAACATGGACTTGGGATCGAAATTTTTCGGGTCCACGATCGCCGAATGGACGTTGGTAAAGATCATGAATTCATCGGCAACTCGGATATCATATCCATACGACGAAACGCCGTAGGAGATCACTCCCTGCCGTACCTGCCTATCAACAAACGGTTCGATCATTTTCTGTTCTAATGCCATCTTGCGTATCCAATGGTCAGGCTTGAGTCCCATAATCTCTTCTCTCCGATTTGAATTTGTTATTTCACTACGAATACAACCTGCGTTAATTTGCCGGATTCTACTTCAATATGGCGTTCATATAATTGACCATCATACTTAAAGGCGATGCGATACGTTCCAGGAGACATGTCGCCCATTACAGCGTTTTCCTCACCAGTCAACATATCCGAAGAATATGTGACTCCAAAAAAGGTCTTGTTTTCATCCGGTTTTTTATCGGATATAAATTCCATCGTATACTCGACACGTTTAACAAGTTGTTTCTCACTGTTCAGAATGGCGATCTGTATCACTCCCAGGCGTCCGTTTGTTCCTTTGTTCGGTATCAGCCACAACTCCGGGTTCTGTGTCGAAAAATAATCTTCCACATCTCCGTGACGAACTTCAAAATGGAGATGCGGACCCACCGCCACGCCGGACTGACCTACTTCACCGATTTGTTCTCCCACAGATACGCTCTGGCCTTCTTCCACGAGAATTTTCGACAAATGCGCATACAGAGTGTATAGATCGTCTGCATGACGGATCACGATCACATTGCCATAGAAATTCGGCCAAGGGCTATAGACCGCTTCCCTATCCTGCCCAGCAAAAAGGATTACACCATCCCCAGCCGCGTAGACGGGAGTGCCAAATTTATTCAGGAACTCCACGCCGTGATGCGGATCACGGTATCCATTGGCTGTGGATGCATAGGGATACGTCGTATCGATGAACGTGTTTGCAGGCAATTTGATCGGCCGTTGAAACAGGAAATGACCATCCGTAATACAAAAGTCTGTGACGAATGGGTCACAAACAACTGGTGTGAGAGTTGGGGATGGTGTAGGGATAATAAAAGTAGGTTTATAAGAAATGAGGGTCGCGGTAGGTTGAGCAGTTGGGACGATTTGTGAAGTGGGAATGGGAGTCGGGGTGGATGTGCAAGACACGAGAAACAAAAAAATAATAAGTGGAACAATTCGCTTCATAGATGTTTGATCGCGAAGTGTGCAAAGCAGAAGCTATTTGCACACTTCGCGTCGCAAAGCCAGGTTTATAACCCGCCGCGCTCAGAAAGCGTCTTGCGGATTTCCTTTTCCAGATCATCCGCTTTCGTCTCGTGTCCCTTCAACTCGTTCAACATCTTCTCCCCCATCGACCTATCCTCCAGTGAATTCAGGTTGATTCTCACGTTATAGCCTGCAGCAGTCAACGATGCACGGCATAGAGCAAAACCAGACATGGCATCGCTGATGGCATTGACATTGCCTTTCTTTGCGCATTTCAAGGCAAGTTCCATGACCTTGACCACCTGCTCAGCAACATGCAGGGGAATATGGGCAGCGTTCAGCGTAGCACTGACGATCGCGGCGTTGCGCGTTGTCTTCTCCTCCTCGGTCTCTTTGGGGAGCTTGAAAGTTCCCATTAAGATTTCAAAGGCAGAGGCATCGTCGTCCACGGCCTGGGTTAATTCTTTACGGAGGTTTTCGGCAACGACGCGCACAGCCTGCATTTCGGCTTCCACCTCGGCGTATTTCTTTTTACCAATGGTCAAACCTGCTACCATAGCAACGAGTCCTGCACCCATTGCACCAGCATACGCGGCGGCAGAGCCGCCGCCGGGAGTCGGCGTAGGGGCAGCCAACTCTTCGATGAACGACGGTCCATTTTCGGCGGGGGTGGAGGCGTGCGAGTCGAAGAGACGGGACTCAAGGACCTGGGTCTTTTCAAATTGATCGAGCTGCATGTACCAGATGGCGGCATCTGTCAGCGCTTCCTGCGGGATCAGTCCCACCAATTCGCTGTGATGGATGCCCACACCATAGCGCTGCGCCTCACGTCGGATGGTCTCGACCACGCGTGCGATGGGCGTCTCGCGGAAGTTGGTGAGGTTCATCGAAACCTGGGCGCGTCCTTCAACGAGCAAGCCTAAACCCTTTACATAACGCAACCCGCCAGACGAATGACGGATGGCTTTGGCGATCTTCTTGGCAATATCCACATCGCTGGTGGTGAGATAGACGTTGAACGCCACAAGCGGATTGCGTGCGCCGATAACCGTCGCCCCGGCTGTGCCGAGTTTCGCGGGACCAAAATCGGGCATACGGTCAGGGTTGGATTCGATCTCCCCTTTGAGTCCTTCAAATTGACCTTTGCGGATGTTCTCAAGATTTGTCCGTTCGGGACGTGCCGCCGCCGCTTCATATAAGTAGACCGGAATGTTGAGCTCGCTCCCCACGCGTTGACCCAGCCGTTTGGCCATCGCCACGCATTCCTCCATCGTTGCGTCTGAAAGCGGCACGAATGGAACCACATCCGTTGCACCGATGCGGGGATGTTCACCCTGATGGTGGTTAAGGTCGATGAGTTCGGCAGCCGTGCGAATAGCCCGGAAGGCTGCTTCTTCCACAGCAAGAGGAGAGCCGGCAAAGGTGATGACTGTACGATTGTGGTCGAGGTCAGAGGAGCGGTCGAGCAATCGCGCTCCTTCAACAGAGGTAATGGCGGCTACGATCTGGTCTATGATTTCAGGGCGCCGCGCTTCGGAAAAGTTGGGAATGCATTCGATTAGTGTGGTCATGGAGTTTGGGTATGTGATCTCACAGTTTGGATTTGTGTTCTATGCCAATTATAAATGCTGATAGACTTGGATGGAGGTAACCAGGAAAAGCCCATTTAAAAACAAGAGAGCAGTATGAGACGCTTTTTCATATCAATCCTTATCTTTTTCCTACTATCCAGTTGTTCTTCAACGCCAAATTGTAACGAACAGGATGTTTCCTGTACACGCGTCCTGTTCATTGGCAACAGCTATACCTACGTCAACGATCTACCCAGCACGTTTGCAAAACTGGCAAAGTCAGGCAAACATAAAGTGGAAGTGGGCATGTCTGCGCAAGGCGGATGGACATTGGCCGACCACATTCAATCCGTAGATACGATCAATTTGCTGAACTCCAAAAAATGGACATACGTTGTGCTACAGGAGCAAAGTCAGATCCCTACTATTCAACAGTCCAGGACATATTCCATGTACCCGGCCGCGCGGATGTTAGTCCAGCAAATTCGAGCGAATGGTGTCACTCCCCTGTTTTTCCTTACCTGGGCACATCGCGATGGCTGGGCGGAAAACGGCATGAACTATACCGGTATGCAAAATCAGCTAAACATTGGCTACTATGGAATCGCACAGGAGCTTAACGTCTCCGTGGTTCCGGTGGGAGGCGCCTGGTA
>CAZKSG010000184.1:0-8944 GCA_964555335.1 uncultured Anaerolinea sp. | reverse complement strand
GTTCTCGCGGATCGAGCGGCTGAACAGGAACGGTTCCTGCTCCACAATGCCGATCTGTCTGCGCAGATATGCCCGGGAGTAGTCTTTCAACTCCACGTCATCGAGCAGAATGCGTCCGCTGGTGTACTCGTGGAATCGCGGCAGAAGATTCACAAGTGATGTTTTGCCTGACCCGGTGGAACCCAGCAATGCAATAGCCTGCCCTGGTTTGACATGGAACGAAATGTTCTTCAGCACATGGTTCTCACCATCCGAATAGATGAAGGAAATATCATCGAACACAATATCGCCTCGTACCGGACCATCCGGTTGATGTTTGCCATCGAAAAGCGGTTCACGTGCCTGCTTGACGATCTCCATCAAGCGGCCATACGACACCATGCCCGTGGAGGCTGAAACGATAATGCGCCCCAGGTTGCGGATGGGCCAGATCAGCCAGATGACCAACCCTGCGTAGGCGATGTACGTACCCACAGTGATCTCACCGTCGATCGCCATCATGGCACCATATATAAAGCCAAACAGCATTTGCAGACCCAGTACGATATCGGAGAGCGGCCAGAACATGGAGTGCATCAAAAGCAACAGTTTGCCCTTCACGTATTTGCCCCAGTTATCCTTCTCGAACTTGCCCTTCTCGTACTCCTGTCGTGCAAAGGCCTTGACCACGCGGACGCCGGTCAGGTTCTCCTGCAGGGTCGTGGAGAGGATGGCTTCCTGGGCTTGGTATTCCTCATAGCGTTTGGTCACCTGTTTGAAGAACCACATTGACACCAGCAGCATGAACGGGATTACGACCACGGATACCAACGCCAGTTCGACATTCAAGTTGAGAAGCGCCACGAAATTGATCACAAACAACAGGATAATGCGTCCCATGCCGATGGCTTGTTCGCTGAAGAAGCGACGCAATGAATCCACATCTGATGTCACACGTTCGATCATGTCGCCGGTTGGGGTGGTGGCGTGATACGAGAAGCTCAGGCGCTGGATGTGATCGAAGAGAAAGTCGCGCAGGCGGCGCGTAATTCCCTCGGCGGTATAGGCGGCCAGACGCCCCGAAAGGAACGCGAGTCCGCCTTCGAACAGGGCGAGTCCCACGAATCCAAGCCCGATCCAGAGGAAGGTCCGCGTGAGGCTGTTCCCGATGTAGTGTCCCTGGGTAAGGACAGTATCTGCGAAATAGCGCAATAGCAGGTAGGTAAATGTCTTGGCAAGTGCAGAGCCGGCCAATGCCATGGTGGCACCCAGGTAGGGGAGGCGGTAATCTGACATCATTTGCCACAAACCCTTGAGGCGATTCTCTTGCAGGGTCTTGCGGAAGTCGAAGGTTAATGTGGGTTCAAGTGTGGTCATTTCTTTATTCTCCCCCTTCTCCTTGTAGGAGAAGGGCAGGGGATGAGGGTGAATTCTCTTCTCATCCCATACTACTTTGGACACGAACAAACAATAAAAAAGGCTGTGGCGGGTGCGCCACAGCCTATAAACACAGGACAGGGAAGACCTACTATCGGTCTACAGGCGCACTACGAGAAGGAATCGAACCAGCGACGCTGGTAGGAATGTAGAACTTGCTGATAAACATGCTCATGCAGTGCGCTCCTTTCTGTAGAATTTGCCTACTTATCTTCTTTTAAGTAAAGCTTTTCGAGTTTACCCTGTGCAACTTGGATATGTCAAGGTTTTTGGTGGATGTTCCCTTCGCCAAATAACCTTTTGATCATATCCCATCCACCTGAGCTGCAAGATTATTGATCCATTTGCGCGAACGATAGCGGAATATTCCCAGGATCCATTTTGTAAGTTCTTCAGACATGGCGCACAGATAAACAAAATATACCGGCAGGTCGAATACGAAGGCACCCATATACGCCATCGGCACCCCAATGATCCAGATAATAATGCCATCCAGAAACAGGGAGAAGCGTGTGTCTCCGCCTGCGCGCAGGATGCCGACCACGATCGTCATATTGTTGACGCGTATCCACAGGAAGCAGGTGATCACATTCATAATATAGCCTGCATTCTCGATCACTTCCGGCGACACATTGTAAAGCGAAAGGATAGGAGCCTTCACCAGTTGCAGGAGCAGTCCTATGACCAGTCCGCCGAAAATCCCCAAGCCAAGCGAACGGCCTGCGTAGGTGAAGGCTTCGTCTTCCTTATCCGCACCGATGCGATTGCCCACCAGCACAGATGTGGCATTTGAAATACCGATGAAAATCACAAACGCCACCTGCTCCATTGTGCTGACAATATTCATTGCCGCAAAGGAGGCCGTTCCCATTCGACCGTAAATGACATTGTATGTGGTGATACCCAGCGACCAGAACAGCTCGTTCAAGATCACCGGCAGCATGGGCTTGATCACCCTGCCTATAAACCCTGCGTCAAAATCCGTCAGTTCGCGCAACGAAGCGGCAACCGGTGACCTGGTGAGATACGTGATCGCGATCAGCGTTACACATTCAAAAGCACGTGCTATCACCGCTGCAATCGCCACACCGCGAATGCCTACTTCAGGCAGACCCAATTTCCCGAAGATCAACGCATATGAAAGGATGGTGCTGATGCTCAATGCCACCACACTAATTACAGTGGGTATTTTGACGTTCCCAGTGGAACGCATGACCAGTGCATAGCTAAACGTGATGCCAAAGAACAGAAACGTCCATGAAAACGTACGGATGTAGTCGGTCCCTAATTGAATCACTTCGGCATCCTTGGAGTAGATGCTCAGGATCTGGTGGGGAAGAAGTTGTGCCAGAGCAAAAAAGATCAAACTTGCGCAGATCGCCAGCATCAAACATAACCCGAGCACACGTCTCAGGTTGGGAATATCCCTCCGTCCCCAGAACTGGGCGGTGAACATCGCTGCGCCACTGATAATCCCAAAATGGACCAGGTTCAGCAAGAAAGCGACCTGTCCTGCGAGCCCAACAGCCGCCACAGACACTTCACCTTTTTGCCCTACAAAGATCACCCCCAGCATATTCAAACCTGAAAACATCAGCTGCTGGACAATAATGGGCACCGCAATCTTTCGCATTTCATGAATGTATTCCCGGTCGCGGTACTGTTCCAAAACCTTATTAAACAATGACACCCATCCTCCACACTAACGACCCCAGTCGTTTTTTAGGCAAACGTGTATTTTCTTATGCCAATGTGATCCGGTTCTTCCCGTGATCTTTCGATAGCTTGGCTGCCCTTTCCACCGAGTGTAACAGCTCCTCTGCTGTTCGGCCATTGGATGGATACGACGCAATCCCGATCGAGATGGTCACCGGAATCTCCCACTGTTTCGATTGCATCTCCACGGTCAGGCGGAGCCGTTCCGCTGCCTGAAATGCCTCTGCGGGAGAAGCACCCGGCAGAACGACAAAGAATTCGTCTCCAACGCGCCAGCGCGCAATAAAATCGCCTGGGCGGATATGATGGCTCATGAGTTCCGCCAGACGTACCAGCATTTGATCTCCCGCGGAATAGCTGATGTCATTGTACAACCGCAGATTGTCTCCATCGATGAACAGGATGGAAAAGGACTTTTCTCCTCGCTTCGCATCCTCGATGGTGCGCAGCATTTCCTTCTCGGCAGCAATGCTATTGGGAAGCTGCGTTACCGGGTCAAGATAAGCAAGCTGGTGAGTTGCATCCAGCCGGGTGGCGAACGACAACAGACGCTCCGTAAGCAAATTCAGTACCCGCATCTGGTAGTTATTCGTCGCCGATGTGCTTGCATAGGTATTGACGATAAACCCGCGCTTTTCATAGATCTTGACATCGAACAGCGCATCGCTGATGGCGATCCACAGGTCTGCGATCTGAAGTTTCTGCCTCTGAAAATGGATCAACATCACAGAGGCCGGGTTTGGCCAGTTAAACTGTACACTCTCGCGATTCAGACGCTCGAACAAATTCCGGGCAATGACTTCCCGTTCCTCCAGACTCCCAGCATTCAGCACAGCCAGAATCTCATCGCCTCCTATTCGATATACGGGTTGATGCGTGTCCTTCATCGCTATGCTCACCCAATGCAGGATCGCATCACCTTGCTGATGCCCGCGTTCGCGGTTGAACTCCATGAAGTTGTTCAAATCGACCAGCAGCAATGAGAATTCAGATGGCTCTGAAGATGCCAGTTGGCTAGTGAAGTGCTCCAGAAATGCAAGCAGGTTTCCCGACCCAGTCAAGGGATCAATCCGTTCCACAGATCGTTGTGTCTCATCCATAAGTGCTCTTTTTCCTCGCGTACCCAGGTCTATGACCGTTGTTCACAATGAGATACTATTTTACAATAGTGTTCACTATTTTGGTCTGCACAGGAGCCATCCATGGAACAAAAAGCAGGTGCACAGATCGGAAAAAGGGCGTTCATCCAGTCGCTCATTATTTTGTTTGTGTTGATGATGATCGCCGGCATCTTGACCCTTGTGATTCCCGCTGGACAGTATACGCGAGTCGTTGTGGATGGGCGGGAAGCTATCGACCCTGCCTCCTTCCAACTCGTGGAGCGACCGCACTACCCGGTTTGGCGCTGGTTCGTCGCTCCGCTCGAAGTATTGGGCAGCGAAAGTGGGTTGACCATCATTGTCATCATCGTTGTGTTGTTCTTTGCCGGCGGAGCCTTCGCTGTGATGGATAAGACCGGCACCCTGCGTGCGTTCATCGGTCGCATTGTGCGTCGCTTCCGTGACCGGAAATACACACTACTGTGGATGGTCTCACTGGCTTTTATGTTCCTTGGCGCCACATTGGGGACCTTTGAAGAGGTTGTGCTGTTGGTTCCGGTGATGATCGCCCTTTCCTATTCCCTTGGCTGGGATGCATTGGTGGGTTTGGGCATGTCCATTCTGGCAACCAACATGGGCTTTTCTGCTGCAATCTCCAACCCTTATACGCTTGGGGTGGCGCAGCAACTTGCCGGATTGCCGCTGTTCTCCGGCGCCTGGTTCCGTATCTTCATTTTCATCGGCATCTATCTGATCTTTGCGTCGTTCCTGTCTGCGTATGCGCGTAAGATCGACAAGGACCCGAGTGTCTCCATCGTTCACGCCGAAGATTCGGCAGAACGCACAAAATATAAAAGCATGGATGCCTCGCTGATCGAGGAGGACCCGAGGCAAAACCGTGCGATGAACTTCTTCGGTTATTTCCTTATCTTCATTTTTGTGACCATGCTGGCGGGTCCGTTCGTGCCGGCAATCTCAGATTATGCACTCCCCATCGTCGGAATCCTCTTCCTCGTAGGTGGGGTGGGGGCGGGGTTTCTTTCTGGTGCCGGCTCCAGGACGGTCTGGAAGGGATTGCTCGAAGGCTGGGGCGGACTTGCTCCGTCGGTTCCATTGATCCTGATGGCCGCCAGTATCCGTTATATTATCGATAGTGGGGGAGTGACCGATACCATCCTGCATGCTGCCGCTGAGCCGTTCAGTCAGATTGGAGCGTTCCCTGCCGCCCTAGTAGTATATGCACTGGCGTTGGGGATCGAGTTTTTCATTGCGTCTGGCTCTGCCAAGGCATTTCTGATGATGCCGATCGTTTTGCCCCTCGCCGACATTATCGGAGTCACGCGTCAGACGGCGGTGCTCGCTTATATTTTCGGAGACGGGTTTTCGAACCTGGCGTATCCCACTAACCCTGTACTGTTGATCAGCCTTGGGTTGACCGTCGTAAGCTACCCAAAGTGGCTACGTTGGACGGCTAAACTCTGGCTGTGGGTAATCCTGGCAACCATTGCATTCCTTGGGATTGCGGTGGCGATCAACCTGGGACCCTTCTAATGGACACCCGCTTCCCCGCATCGTATGAGGCATCGCGCGCACGCTTCCTACAGGAAGCCGACTCGTTGCGTGCGCGTTGGGAATCTTCCCGCTTTGAAACGCACCCGCTTAAGGCGTTTCCCGAGTTGAGTATTGACGCGTTATGGGCTGAGCCGGTGAAGAAAGAGACTCTGGTTGTTGTCTCCACGGCTGAACATGGTATTGAAGGATATGTAGGTTCTGCCATGCTCAAACTTTTCATGGATGAATTTGCGCCGCGGCTGAACCCCAGTACCACTGGGTTGCTTCTCATTCATACCATTAATCCGTGGGGGATGAAATACCATAAACGCATCAACCCGAATCATGTGGATTTGAACCGTAACTTTGTATTCGATGGCAACTATGACCCGAACATCAACCCGGATTTCAAACTACTTACAGCATTTCTCAACCCACAGCGGCCAGTGCGCGCTTTAGGCACGGAACGACTCCCATTTCTGGCGAGAGTCCTTCGCAACATGATCCACCCTGGAAAGGCACGGGTGCAAACCGCTTCATTGCTAGGACAACACAGCGATCCGCGTGGGATCTATTTTGGTGGGCATGAAGTGCAGGAAGAGACAGCGTTTCTTGTGAACCTGTACCGGCGCGGGTTGGAAAACTACCAGACCTTTATTCAGGTGGATATGCATACCGGCTATGGCCCGCATGAACAGATGACGGTCATTGTCCCGCCACTGGATTCCACGCCATCTGCAGAGGCTGCACAGAAATTCAAGTATCCGCTTGTGCAGAAGATCGATGCGGATGAGTTTTACGCGATCAGTGGGGATATGGGGGAGTACGTCTACCGTCTGCGCGATGCAGAATTCCCGGATAAAAAGATCTTCGTGTGCGGCTTTGAGTTTGGGACCTTTGGTGATTCGCTGCCAGCATTGATCCGCAGCCTTCATATCACTATTCTTGAGAATCAACTACGCCACCAGGGAGCGGTGAGCCCGGAAGCAGAACGGCAGGTGCTGAACGAATATGAGGAGTTGTTCTTCCCGGCAGACGAGAACTGGCACAGGAAAGCCATTGCAGATTGCCGGCAGGCGTTCGAAGGAATTTTTTCTGCATATGAGGTACTCTAGTGGTGTTATTCTTTTTTCTCGAAGATCTCGTAGTACCCTTTATCCAGCTCGTCGTCGCTTAAGTGAGCGTAACGTTGTGTGACTTGAATGTTACTGTGCCGGGCCAGTTCCTGTGCTAGTTTGAGATTCCCCGAGCCACGCAGGACTGTCGTCACAAAGTAATGTCGAAAGGAATGGGGCGTGATCATTCCAACTGATTCCTTGCCGAGAATTTGTGCCACTCGTTCTGTGACAATGTTTCGTCCCGTCGTTGTGGTGATGGGCTTGACCTTTTTGCCGGCGCCTTTGTCGTGGCGGGCGAAGAGGGGCAGGGACCCCAACGGGCGGCCGGACCCGCCGTCCAAGGTGGAACGAGCCGAGAGATACTCCTTGAGCGCTTTCATGGCGCGGGAGGAGAATCTCACCACGGCCTGCTTATCGCCTTTGCCGATAATGACCGCCCGTCCTTCATTCCAATCGATATCACCGCGTCGCAGCGCACATGCCTCGTGGACACGCAGTCCAGTATCTGCCAAGGTGAGCAAAAAGGCGGCATCGCGTATTGCGCGTAACCGAGCATTAGCAGCATCGGCATCGTCGTTGACCGTCTCGAGCATGGTTGGCTTGGAAATCTCAGCCAGAATTCGCTCGATATCATCAGCAGGGAACTGGGGAAGCCGAATGCCGGGACGCCTTGCACGCTGGCGTATAAGCAAGCGCATACGCGGCAGGTTGATCTCTGCCAGACGTTCTGCCGCGACATACTCATAGAAGCCCGCCACGGCCGTCAGATAGAGCCGCTCTGTGGCAGACGAATAGACTTTCAGATGTGAAGCCAGCCATGCAATTCCATCCTCGCTCAATTTGTCGGTGGGGGTTGTATCTGGGTCCAACCAACGTTCTTTCAATACACGACCAAAATTGGAGAGCGCATTGGCGTATGTATGCGCAGTATGTTCGCTGCGCGCTGCCTTTACATTGGAAAGATATTTCTGGACCGTTTCAGCAATTGTTGATGGCTTTGGGGCATCCATGACTTCCATTATACGAAGTTTGAGTGGTTTGTCAATGTTTATGATAATAATACTTATCAAAAGCAAACTCGAAGCCAAGAGAATGAACCCAAAGACCATGCCGCCGCCTATCCCCCACAGTACCACGACCGAGACGACCTGCAAAGAGCTATTCATCAGCCCTCCCCTCAACATGAGCAGCGATAGCCCTACTTCGCACCGCTATACGAAGAAAACCTACGATTTGAGATATTTTTGTTTCAGTATGGGCATTTAGACAAGGTGCGTTCATAACCCCTCCCCTGCCCCGCCGCGACCATCGCGTGCCCCTGCCCGCTGGACGCGGACAGGGTACCCCCGCGCCGCCTGGCAGCGTGCGCAAAGCGTGTAGTGCTTGCCGATGTTATGGTGCTTGTAGCCCGTGTCCCGTGAAACGATTGCTGCGCAATCGTGGCAGCGCGTGGCGATCTTGTTGGCCGGAAAGACATCCGCCGCATCCATGCCCAGAGACCCCAGAACAGCCGTGTAGACTTGTGCCGCTTGCTGTGCCTCTTGCGTAACGTGGCGAGTGCTGAAGCCGCCCGGGTGCCCCCCTTCCGCAGACAGCTTTTCATTCGGGATCTGTTCAGATATGCTACCGTGAGCCATTCGCGCAACATGACCCCGATCATCGGGCGGCACGCTCCGCGCGTGCAACGGACCGCCGCGTATCATGTCCGTCAAACTCACGCGAATGCTGAACCCCCTAATACTTATCGAAAGCATAAAGTGCAAAATGTCTGGAGTAACCCAATAGACATCCTCCCCATCTACAAAATATCTTGTGTACTTCGACTGAGAAAATAGAATTGCCAGCAAACTACATAGGGATTTAGGTCTGCACACGATAACCAATGGGACTCCATTTCTCGTCCATGCGTTTCCTCCCCTGCCCCACAACAGATATCAGCCAAAAACAAAAAACTCCAGGAGAAAACCTCTCCTGGAGTTGAACGCCATCATCTCATTAAGCTATTACCTTGACTTGTTCCGCCGCAGCGAAGCCGGCGCCTGC
>CAZKSG010000183.1:0-8962 GCA_964555335.1 uncultured Anaerolinea sp. | reverse complement strand
CGGAAAAGTATCCTGTCTAATTCGTTTTGGACGAGAGCAGTACGCTCATCGCGCAGCAAAGGCAGACGGGCACGTGTGCGGCGAAGCTGGTTCAAGTCCAGGTCTGCGAAGGTGATAGCTTCCTGAAAATATGGACCTTGCGCCAGCAATTCGCCATTCGGATCGTTGACCGTTGCCCCGCCCCAGAAGAGCAACCCATCCTCAAAGCCGACGCGGTTACAGTGCACCACAAAAGATGTGAACATGCTGGCATACGCCTGGCTGACCCGTTCCACCCAGTGCGCAGATTCAAGTTTCTCGGTGTTGGTCAGTCCGCGACCCGGTGAGGCGGACGAGAACAGCATGATATCCGCGCCATCGAGCCAGAGCAAATACGGCGGCGACGCATGCCAAAAATCTTCGCAGATGAGCATTCCCATTCTTCCAAAACGCGTATCGAACGAGCGGACGGAATCTCCCCAGGCAAAGAAGCGTCCTTCATCGAAGAGTCCATACGTGGGCAGATAAACCTTGTGATGGACGTGGACAGTCTTTCCACCGGAGAGATAAGCGGAGGCAATGAAGAAGCGGTGGCGGTCGTCCTCATCAACGAAGCCAACCACCAGGTCCAGATCCTGACTCGCCTTGAGGAGATGTTTGAAAATGGGGTCATCCTCCGTCGGTCGGTGTGCGGCGGAGGCGACGAGATCCTGCAGGACATATCCCGTTAGTGAAAGTTCGGGGAAGACCAATAAATCCGCTTTTTCAGCTTTTGCTTGTTTGATGTATTCGAGATGTTTTTCGAGATTGGATTCCACATCCCCCAATTTGGTAGCAATCTGGGCAAGAGCGAGTCTAAGTTTCATCGTTCGAATCTTACCACTAAAATATGACCGCAAAGGTCTTATCACCTTTGCGGTCCATGACAAACACGAGAGACGGGTTAGCTATTTTCCGCCTTGCCAAAGAGTCCCTGCTTTTCGAACCATGGCTTGAGGATCAGGTATGCACCCAGCACGATGAGCAGAAGTGCGCCACCAAAGTCGAACTTGAAGATCATCTGCGCAAGGCCGCCCACCAAGGCAAGGATGCCAAGGAAAGTGGTGAAGCCGCTCATGCGCAACCCATTGAAGTAGCGCGCCGCGTTCAGGCCGAGGAAGATCAAGCCGATGCCGACATCCCAAATTCCATCTGGAAGGTTGAGGTTTTTCAGCAGGAATTGGCCGCCAAGCATGATGAGGAAGAGTCCCCAGAAAGCAGTTTCGAGGCGTTTGTTGAGCGCAGCCTTTTCGGGGTCAACCACAGGGGTGGGATTTGAAGTTTGCTCAGACATTTTATTTCTCCTATGAACAAATAGTTCCGATTTGATATACGTTTCTATTACCGCGAAAGTCGCTACTTCTGCTTGCGACTGGTCACGACGCTGAAACCGACCATGCCGACCAACGTCACCCAGCCCATCCAATCGCTGAGACGGGAGTAGGGGGTGTTCCCCGTGCCAAGTGGAACATCTGCCACCAGAGCATTGGCTGTGCCTACAGGAAGTTTGGCTTGCGCAACAATGCGTCCATAGGGATCGACAATCACAGAGACGCCGGCTGCCTCGGCTTTTACGATCGAGACACGATTCTCAACCGCGCGTAAGACAACTTGCGTGCGCTGTTCCCAACCAATTCCTGGTCCAAATGTTTCGAAGGTGGGAACGGAGACGATTTGAGCACCGTTCTGCACCGATGTCCGCGTGGCTTTCGTGAAATTGACATCATTGCAGATGATGGTCGCCAGGTTGCCAAGTTCGGTCTCCCAGACCGGATACTCCCCCGCCGAAACGATGCGCGGTTCACCCGGCTCGCTGGGGAAATTCTTGCCATAGACAGATGAAAACGTACCTGAGGGCATGAGCATGACCGCTTCGTTGTGCCATCCACCTTCCGGAGTGTCGACGCCATACCCGATCAGGATGTAGGCGTTCGTCTCTTTGGCAAGCGCCTGCAATTCGGCAGTATGTTCCTCCTGCGGGTCAAAGCCAAGCGAAATCTCAGGCCAGACAATGAAGCGGGCACCTTGTTTTGCGGCGATGCGCGTTTGCTCGGAGAGAACGGCGAGTCTCTGCAATTGTGTATCAGGATCCTGGTGACCGGGTTTGGCAAAACCATGCTGAATAGCCGCCACACGGATCATAGAAGGGTCCTTCGGGGCAGTGGCAAGCCTCACGACGCCGAATCCAGCCCAAAGCAGGAAAAGAACCGCCACGCCAGACATCCACCCAATGTTCATTTTCCGGTTCAAGGCAGGTTGCCCGTCAAAACGCAATACATTGTCGAAGGCTAGCAGCAACCCCATCGCTACAGCGTAATTGACAAGCAGGATGAGGAACGTCAATCCATAGATGCTGAAGACAGAGATGCCCTGCAACATCCAGGGTTGTGCAAACATGGTCTGCGCAAAGAAGGCATGCGTGCGAACGACCGGGATGAAGCTACGGATCATTTCACCGCCCGCGACATCCACCGCGCCTTGTAAAACAAACCAGCGATACCCAGTTCGGTCGTGAAAAGCCCTCAGAGCGGGTGTGGTCAAAAGGCTGATCACGACGATCACCGCCACCACGATAACAAAGATCCACGGGACCGTTCCCACGCCAAACAGGGAGAACAGGAACACGATCAGGAACAAACCAACGCCCACAGCCCGCGCCAGGCCTGACCAACGTATCGGCAGGATGCGCTGTTCCGCGATCAACATGGGTGCATACGCCACAAAAGCCAGCGGCCAGATGCTGTAGGGTTGGAAGGCAAAAATATACAATACAGCACTCAGCAATCCGAGCGCCAGACCCAATAGAATACGAGTGGAAGTTTTCATGTCTTTCTCCTTTTCTTCCACCAGTCTAAAAGTTTTCCCCCGTTTTGAAATCTATGAGAAGTCATGGCTCAGGTCACATTTCGGAATGTGACCTGGTCACAACGCGGATGTGACTAAATCAGTCCCAATTCCCTTGCCTTCAAAGCGGCTTGTGTTCGGTCTCGTACACTTAACTTTCCCAGAATATGCGTGATGTGATTCTTGACCGTCCCTTCGGTGATGAATAAGGTCTCGGCGATCTCCTTGTTATTACACCCAGAGGCGATCAAACGAAGGAGTTCGATCTCACGCTCGGAGAGCGGTTCCGGCAGGAACTCGGAGCTGATCCCGCCAACCAGGCTGGATACGCGGCTGAATTCTGCCACCACCTTCGCCGCCACCGACGGGTCGAGAATGGACTCACCGCGTGCCGTCGCCCGGATCGAATCCGCCAATTGGGCAGAGCCAACGTCCTTGAGCAGGTAGCCGACCGCGCCAGCGCGCAATGCATCAAAGATCGTCTCGTTATCGTTGAACGTGGTCAACATGATCACCCGGCTCTCCGGCAGGGACTGTTTCAACCGCCGCGTCGCGCTGATACCATTCAAAACCGGCATTTGCATGTCCATCAGGATCACATCGGGTCGCAGCTTCATTGCCTGGTCAACTGCTTCCTGCCCATTACCGGCTTGCCCGATCACTTGAATATCCTTGTGGAGGGATAACAAGGTATCCAGTCCTTCCCGGAATAAAGCCTGATCGTCAGCCAGCAGGACCCGGATGCTCATATTTCCTCTCCGCCATCCGTAGGCAAACTCACGTCAAGACAAAATCCCTGCCCCGGCTGAGTCTCAACGTGGAACTCACCTCCCAGCAAATGGACGCGTTCGCGGAGTCCGATCAAGCCGAATCCGCCGCTTGTGTCTACGGCACCAACCCCGTTATCCCGAAGCGAGAGCCGGGTCGTGTCCGGCTGAGTGAAATCCAATTCCACATCCACGCATGAGGCGTTGGAATGTTTGCGAACATTGGTCAATCCCTCTTGCACTACACGGTACAAAGCCAAAGCAGACTTTGATTCAACAGACTTGCTCTCACCGATCACTTTGAATTCAGTCGTAATCCCCGAAGCTTGGGATTCTTCCACCAGCTCCGTGATGGCATCCTGCAATGACCGATTCTCCAAGGGTGAAACGCGCAATGCTGCAACTGATTCACGCACGCTATTCAATCCTTTTCTTGCAAGATCCTGCGCCTTGTTCATCGCATCCAACGCACGCGCCGGGTCTGACTCACAGGTCACTTTGGCAGCTTCGATCTGCACATTGACGATCGTCAGGTAATGACCCAGATTGTCGTGGATCTCGCGCGCCAGACGGTTGCGTTCTTTTGTAGCGGCCAAATCTTCCACTTGAGAGGCATACTCAGCCAGTTGGCGGTTGGCGTTTTCCAATTGTCTGGCTAGAGCCTCTGCCCTTTTGCGCGCAAGTTGTTCGTTCAATCGCATTTGAGATACGAGCACACTGAAAAGCACGCCCACTGAAATGATCAACCCATTCATGAGGGCAGCATCCCATGTGGAATAACGCAAGATCGGCAGGACAAAAGATGCCACAATACCCAGATAGACGGGCCAACGCCAGGGCGGGGATAAACGATCCACGGCAATGTTGGCAAGAGGTAATGCCATCAACCAGTTCCCGCCGGGCCCCAGGGTCCATCCGATTCCAAACACAAACGCGATCTGTATGGAAAAATAAACAACATCACGCCACCCTGCCGGGATGCGATGGAGGAGTTCGGTATCGAACAATGCCAGAAGCAAATATCCGACTCCAAAGAGAACACCGACCACAATTTGAAGGGCTGCAAATTTTGTTTCCCCTCTCGCTGCCGTAATGAAGGTAACAATATACCCCACCACGACCAGGAAGATAAGCAGATTCCTGTCTTGCTGCTGAATTGACGGCAAATTGTCTTTCATACACAGACCCTAGCCCAATTCGTTTCTACTATTGTAGCACTTTCCAAAACAGAAGGTTCAAAGGATTTCTATCCTTTGAACCTGAAATGAAGGCGTTCAGTGGAAAACAAAACGCGCCCTCGCGGACGCGCTTCGTTTGGCAGGCGGGGAGGCAGGGATTCGAATATCACCTTCTCAATGAAGGCACTCAGGGGAAAAGAAAAAAAATGCGCCCTTGCGGACGCATTTTCTCTGGCGGGAAGGGAGGGATTCGAACCCTCGGTGGACCGAAGCCCACAACGGTTTTCGAGACCGTCCCATTCAACCACTCTGGCACCTTCCCAAATGGAATAGCGGCGAGATTATATCATACCCGCTGTAACCTAAATTTCTACGCTGGAATGGAGTTCAGGATAATATACTTCATTCAATTTTGAAGCTTTCAGCTTTTCAGTGAGCGCAGCAGCAGGTGTCGCCTCGCCGTGAACCAGGAAGATTTTCTTCACTGTTCGTCGGGTATTGACTGCATATTTTGTCAACAGGTTCTGTCCTGCATGACCGGAAAGTCCGCCAATGGTGGCAATTTCCGCTTTAACTGAGTATGGTTCGCCGAAAATCTTGACCCGCTTCTCGCGGTCGGCAAGCCGGCGTCCTAATGTATAGGGAGCCTGCCATGAAACGATACAGACCGTATTCTTCGGGTTTTCGATATTGTTCTTGAGGTGATGGAGGATGCGTCCCGTTTCTGCCATACCTGAAGCAGAGATGATGATCATCGGGTCTTTGCGCAAGTTCAGCGCCTTGGACTCTTCCACTGATTGGACATAGGTCAACATTTTAAAGTCCAACGCCGGGTGGCTCGCCTGCTGAACGAACCAACGCGTTTCATCGTCCATCACTTCGGGATGTTTCTTGAACACCTGCGAAGCGTTCACCGCAAGCGGACTATCCACAAATACAGGCACCGGAGGCACGTCGCGAGAGTACATCATCATATTCAGGTTGTAGACCAGCTCCTGTGTGCGCCCCACAGCAAATGCTGGGATGATCACCTTCCCGCCGCGATTCAAAGTCCTCTTAACGACATCCTGGAATTCTTTGAAGGCTATGCCCGGATCAGCATGCGATTTATCGCCATAGGTGGATTCCATCAGAAGATAATCCACCTTCTCAGGCAGAACAGGGTCACGCAACAAGGGCAGCTTGAAGCGTCCTATATCCCCTGAAAACCAAAAGCGGATCTTTCGCCCATGTTCTTCGATTTCAAGCGAAACTGCGGCAGACCCTAAAATATGCCCGGCTTCGATAAAGCGTGCAACGACGCCCGGGATCGGTTCAAAAGGTTCTCCATATTCCACAGAACGAAAGAGGGTAGTGGCACGCTGCGCATCTGCCTCCGTATATAATGGTTCGATGAGTGGCTCGCCGCGCTCGGCGTTCTTCCTATTGACAAACTCAGCATCTGACTCCTGAATGCGCCCCGAGTCAGCCAGCATGATCGTCGCAAGATCAGCGGTTGCCCTGGTCATATAAATGGGACCTTCATATCCGTCCTGAACAAGGTTGGGGAGGTTGCCCGCATGGTCGATGTGTGCATGTGAAAGGATCACCGCATCCACTTTGTGCGGGTCATACGCAAACTTCAAGTTTCGAGCATAGGTATCTGCCCGTCGCCCTTGATAGAGTCCACAGTCCAAAAGAAGACGACTGCCATTGATCTCCAGCAGATGCTGGCTTCCTGTCACGGTCTGTGCGGCGCCATGAAAATTGATACGCATCTCAGCCTCCTAGAATCTTTAAAAGTTGTTTTCCATGTTTCTGAAAACGTGATGGAGAATCGCTGAACATAGACTCCAATTGTTCCATGGTCTTCGGTGGATTCTCAGCCAGCAGGTTCAGATACGCCTTCGGCAGGATGATATCTGACTCGACACCGGTTTCCTTGGCTTGAAGTTTTCTCCAATTCTTGAGCTTCTCCAGCCGCCGCAGCACCGCGTCATGCGGACGTTTGGACTGCTCTCGCGTTACGAGTGGAGCATCTGCCCCTCGCTGTACAGCACCCAGGATGTCTTCTCCCCACAAACGAATCTGCTTGGGACTCAAGCCAATGCCCGCCAGGTCTACATCCTTCTCAGGCAGATTACGAGCAATGGCAAGCAGCATATCATCATCCACAACCTTGAACGGCGGACGATCCATCCGCTCGGCAACATGATCACGGAAGACGCACAATTCGCTCAAGATCGTCAACTCGCGCGTTGACACATCCTTGCGCGCACTAAACCGGCGCCATGATGCCCCGTTCACTTTTTCCTTTGGCAATTCCACGTTACAGGCCCGGGCGAAATCCTCACGTGCCAACTGCAAGCGTCCTTTCTCTTCCAATTCTTTTTCGAGAATGTCACGCAATTGGAAAAGATAGTGAGTGTCGAAACGCGCATAATCGATCTGAGAAGCAGTCAATGGGCGTGCCGCCCAGTCTGCCTTTTGATGTCGTTTATCCACCTTGATATCCAGCTTTTCAGCAAGCATGTTATCGAGCCCCACAAACGGATATCCCAGTACACGCGCCGCGTACATGGTATCGAAAATGTTCGCGAATCGATATTCAAAGTCGCGTGTCAAACAAATGAGGTCATATTCCGCGGCATGGAAAATCTTTTCGATCTTGGGATTTCCAAACAACGGGCCCAAAGCACTGAGGTCGTCAAAGGCAAACGGATCCAGGATGTAGTCTTTGCTGGGAGTGGAGAATTGGATCAGGCACACCTGCTCGCGGAAGGCATGCAGACTATTGGATTCTGTATCCACCGCAACGCGGGTTTGTACCGACAAATCCGCAACCATCTTTTCGAATGTTCTTTGATGATCAACCCAAACGGGAGGCATTAAGTTTGCTGATGTCATTGATGCGCATTATATCCCACCCACATCAAAACGAGAGAGTTACCGGTTCAGGGTCTTTTCCATCACCAAACCATCTTCACCGTCGTTGTAATATTGTTTCCAAACATCCACAGTGCGATAGCCTTCCTGCTCATAGAGGGCGATGGCTTTTTCGTTCGACATACGCACCGTCAGCTTTGAGCGTGAAAGTTTTATCTGTTGTTCACAGGCGCGCAACAGAGCCCGTCCGATGCCGCGATGCTGATAGCGTGGATCCACGCCAATGGTGGCGATCCAGCCCACGCCTTGGGATGGACGCGGGTCGCCGGCGATGAATCCCACCATCTCGCCATTCTCCACCGCTTTCAGGCGGATCACCTCCGGCCACGTCAGCACAGCAATCAGGTCAAAAATGGACCAGGCGTCTTTTTCAAAGCAGGCATGTTCAAGTTTGCGCAACGAGTTCAGATCGCGCAGGTTTGCGGTTTGAATTTCCATAACAGAATGATTGTATCAATAAAAAAGCAGAACGTGTTTTCACCACGTTCTGCTTTTTCAATTAGTAGATTTTAGTTTTATTTCTTCCCGGCATCTTTTCCGAGGAAGTTATCGAGCATACTCGTAAACTCCATCGGGAAAATGTACTTCGTGGAGGGGCTCATGCCAAGCGATTTAAGTGTCTCGAAGTATTGCAACGTCATCGTCTTCTGGTCAACGGATTTGGCTGCATTGAAGATCGCTTCCAGTGCCTGGGCGAAACCTTCTGCGCGCAAGAGTTGCGCCTGTCGTTCGCCTTCTGCGCTCAGAATCGCGGACTGCTTCTGACCTTCTGCCTTCAAGATGGCTGATTGCTTTTCGCCTTCTGCCACGTTGATCGCAGCTTCGCGAGTACCAGTGGATTCGGTCACCACCGCGCGGCGGATACGTTCGGCAGACATCTGGCGGTTCATCGCGTCCTGCACTTCGCGTGGCGGGATGATCTCGCGGATCTCCACGTTGGTTACTTTCACACCCCAGCGCTCCGTCACTTCATCGAGACGGGTGCGGAGCATGTTGTTGATATGTTCACGTTCAGAAAGCACATCGTCGAGCGGGATACCACCGATGACCGCGCGCAGCGTGGTCGCTGCAATACCAGCTGCAGCCGACTCAAAGTTGCCAACCTGCAAAACCGACTCAGCCGGGTCGAGAACCTTGTAATACCAAAGGAAGTCAATAGAGATCGGAGCGTTATCCTTGGTGATCGAAGTCTGGTGAGGCACTTCGCGCACCTGTTCACGCAGGTCCACC
>CAZKSG010000182.1:0-9005 GCA_964555335.1 uncultured Anaerolinea sp. | reverse complement strand
ATTGACTCCAGCCGATCTTGATGGTCATGAAATATTTCAACCCCGCCTGTTGAATGAGCTGCGGCAATGCCCAGGCATAACCGAACACATCGGGAAGCCACAACGCAGGACTCTCTGCATCTCTGCCGAAGTGTTCACGGAAGAATGTACGGCCGAGCAGGAATTGTCTTGCTAACGATTCTGCACCGCTCAGGTTGCAATCGGCTTCGACCCACATGCCGCCCATCGGTTCCCATCGTCCCTCTTCGATGCGCTGCTTGATGGCTTCAAAGAGATCGGGTTGATCCTCCTTGATGAATTGATATAACTGCGGCTGACTTTGCGAGAAGTGATACTCGGGGAACTGCTCCATGTAGCGGATCACATTGTAGAACGTGCGCTCCGATTTGCGACGGGTCTGGCCGAGAGTCCAGAGCCAGGCGACATCAATGTGCGCGTGACCGGTCGCATGGATGACCGCATCCAGTGGAGCACCTGCTTTTGTCAGCTCAGCCTGGAGTGTTTGCAGCGCGGGTTCCACACTGGCGTAAAACCGGTCTTCGCCAATCGGGTCGCGGGTATCGAGCGTATTGAACGCTTCGTTGAGTGCGTTGTAGATGTGATGTTTTGCAGGATTGTTGTCATCGAAATTGTTCGCGGCTTCGAGCGCGATGCGCGATAACACGACAAAGTTACGCGTGGCTTGATGGATCTGCACAACCGCGCATTGATGCATGTAGAGTTTGGTGAACGGTTCCCCTTCGGATGCGCCACCCAACCCGGTCCAGCCGTGGAGTGCAAGGATGTGATCGTTGCCATCGAGCCATTCCTGCTTTAGCAAAATTTCCTGATGATGTCTGTCAGCTGTGGCATGAGGGACGCCATCGATATATGCCAATGTTTCGGGATGGGAGAAGTCGCCGGCTTCACCTAATGGCAGGTATAACGCAATGGGCTGTGTCGTATCCATATGCTCAGGGATGAAGAACGTTGTACGCAAAACAAAATTCTGCATCCACGTGCCCCAATATTCGTTGGGATAGATCTCCTGCCACTTGGACGTGTCAACATCAGCTCCAATTGGAGCGGGCGCGAGCGCATCGTCCAGTTCGCAGTAGAAGAAGGAAGGGATGTTTTTTCGCTTGATATATACGAGAGAGGAGATCAGTTCGAGTCGTCCTTTGATCTTTTCGGGGGTCCAGCGTTGTCTGTGATACATGCGTTTTCCTTGGAGACCCGATAAGTCGTATCTGTGCTGTGCCAATCGCGTGGATAAAGTACTGTCAGATTTGTACAGCGGAGACCTGTCGGATGAGTTGTAAAGCAGTTTCGTTTATCCCTTCACACCGGTGAAGACCACTCCCTGCGTAAAGATCTTTTGGGCAAGGAAATACAGAATGACGGGAGGCAGTACCATGACTGCCGAGACAGCCATGATGTAATTCGTATTGACCGCATAGAGGGCATTGAACGTTTGCAGCCCCACAGCCAATGTCCAATGCTCGGGACTGTGCAGGTAAATCAGCGGTTCGTAGAAATCGTTCCACGCATAGAGGAAGTGAAAGATGGCAACTGAGACCAGCGCTGGTCGGGCCTGTGGCAGGATGACATAGAATAATGTCTGAAGAGGAGATGCGCCGTCAATCTTGGCGGCGTCGTCCAATTCGAGTGGGATGGTCATGAAAAATTGACGTAATAGAAATACGTCATAGGCATTTGCAAAAAATTGTGGAACGATAAGAGGCAGCAGCGTATCAACCCAACCCAGCTTGTTGAATAGAACGTAGGTTGGCAGCAACCGCACTTGGCTGGGAAGCATGATCGTCGAGAGCAGCAAAATGAACAGCACGTTCAACCACGGCGCGCGGAAACGGGAAAACCCGTAGGCAACCAGCGAACACGAGAATAACATGCCTGCCATGCCAATAAAGGTCACCAGCAACGTATTGATCAGCGACCGGCTGAAGTTCATTTTCCGGATCGCTTCGGGATAATTCTCCCAGTGGATCTCAATGTGCCGGAGCGGAGTTTGGTCTGCGATGACAAGCTCGTAGGTTTGATCTGGATAGGCAGGGTCAACGAACAGCCCTTTGCCGCCAGGACGGTTCTTGACCAACGCCATTTCCATTGTCTGACCCTCGAGCGTAACCTGATACAACGGCTCCTCCTGCCCATTGATCTCGACCGTGGTGGCAGCCATGGGTATCAGCGGCGGCGGACTCTGGCGCATCTGGTCGCGATCCTTGACGGAGGTGGAGAGCATGAACAGAAACGGGACCATGATCAAGGCTGCGCCTGAGGCGAGGATTAATGTCGTGATCCCCTTGAGCAGGAAGGATCGAGTTTGAATGCTGGAGAACGTTTGATGGTCTGGCAGCGGAGGTACAGTAGGTCGGGTGGTATTTGTCATGTCAACGACCTTTCAACTGTCCTTCGTAGTAAACCCAGGCTTCGGAGGAACGAAAGATCAGCAGTGTAAAACCCAATACGATGATGAATAGTATCCACGCCATTGTGGAGGCGTATCCCATGTGGAAATATTTGAAGGCGTTCTGATAAAGATAGATGTTGTAAAAGAGTGTAGATCGAGCCGGACCACCCAACCCGCCGCCGATACTGTTGGCACTGCTAATAACGTAGACCTCTGTGAAATACTGGAATGTGCCAATGAGACCGAGAATAAGGTTATAAAAAATAACCGGCGTGGTCATTGGTAATGTGACATAGCGAAAGCGCTGCCACGCATTAGCACCATCCACTTTGGCGGCGTCGTATAAATCGGTAGGTACGCCTTGCAAACCGGCGAGATAAATAATGATGTTCCCGCCCACGCCCCAGAGACTCATAATAACTAGAGCCGGTACCGCCCACTGCGGGTCCGAAAACCAGCCGGGACCTTTGATTCCGAACTCCGCCAGAAAAGGATTCAACACGCCAAGCTTTGGGTCGAAGATGCGCGACCAGAGCATGGCGACCGCCACACCTGCAATGACCGAGGGCAGAAAATACACGGTGCGCCAAAAGTTAACTCCTCTGACCTTTTGATTCAGCAGAACTGCCATCAAGTAACTTGTGATCAGTCCAAGAGGGAGAGCGATTGACGCATATTTGAACGTCACTCCCAACGAATGCCAGAACAACTCATCACGAAACAGATTGACATAATTCGTAATGCCGATCCAGCGCGGTGGGGTCACGATATCGTAATCAGTGAATGAAAAGAATAAGGATGCCAGCATGGGACCTACAGTGAACACAAGGAATCCGATGATCCATGGGGTAATAAAGGCGTATGCCCAAAGAGCTTCACGGCGAGACAGGCTGAAGCGGGAATGTTTGATGGAGTTTTGCATCGGTCTTCTCCTATAAATTACTTAGAAATGTCATCCTGAACGAAGTGAAGGATCTCTAACATGGAAAGTATGAGACTCTTCGGTCGTGGTGAATGCTCCCTCAGAGTGGCATATCATTTGTGAGTAAGAGGTATCACAGATATCGCCTGTGATACCTCTCCTCACTACATGCTATGGATGTGCAGCCCAGTAATCGTCGAGTATCTTTTGCACTTCCACGTTGGCGTCATTCAATACTTTTGTTGCGTCTTTTTCCTCCCCAGAGTAAACAATGGAAAGGCTGTTGTTCAAGGCGTCTTCGATCTTGCCCCATTCAGGAATCCATTCTTCGTTATTGGGCTTATCCAGATAATCAATGGATTTGAAAATTACATCGTAATCAATGCCGGGATAATCGGTCTTCAGCTGCTCGAGGAACTTCCCCTGCACCGATTTGCGTGCCGGGATACAGCCATAAATGCGGCAGACCTCCACGATGACATCGGGGGAGGTCAGCCACTTCATCACCTCCCAGGCTTCCTGTTTGTTCTTGGCATCCTTCGGGATGGTGAAGTTATCAGCATCGATGCGGGCAATGCGTTCTCCCTTCGGGTTGTACGGAATGGGAGCGATATCTGCCGAGAACGATAGGTCATGCAGTCCTTCTGCCAGGAACCAAGTGTGACTGTAGAACATAGCGGTTTGTCCGGGACCGAACGGATCGACACCGGCTGAATCACGCCCTGCCTGCACTTCGGCGCCGCCAATGAAGTGATCCTTCCAAATGCCATCGCTCATCCACTGCAAGCCCTGGATCCATTCAGGTGAATTGGCGACCGCGGTCTTGTAGTCAGATGTGGTGGGGCGTCCTACATTTTCTGCGCCCCAGTCGGCGAGCGTGCCGCGCATCGTGTCCCATGAGTCATCGTAGCCATATTGCACGATGTTCTCTGAGTCAAAGTCTGGGTCGGTGGCGTTCTTGCCGTTCTTATCGAGTGTGAGCAGCATTGCATCTTCACGCAGTTTGTCGAACGTCCAGGACTTGTCTTCGAAATCATGAGTGGGGTAATCGAGCCCCGCGGCATCGAACAGGTCTTTGTTGTAATAAATATAGGAGGGATAAAGGCCGAGCGGCAGTCCGGTATTCTTGTCGGGATACTGGTTCAACTCTACGGCTGGACCATAGAAATCGCTCAGGTCGAGATTATCGGCTTTGATGTAAGGTGTGACGTCTTCCCAGGTATCGAAGAATTCGGCAACAGTCGAAACGCCGTTGGGACCCACGAGCTGTGGCGCATTGCCGCCCGAGAGCATGGCCAGGTAACGTGTGGCATATTCTTCGTGCGGCACGATCAAAAATTCGATCTCGATATTATCGTGCGTGGAATTGAACTTCTCTGCCAGTTTGTTTTGCGCGTCCACCTGGTCGGGGTCGGTGCCAGTCCCCATGCCAACGAAGATCACAACCTTGACCTTTTCTGCAGGTGCACCTGCAGTGCCACATGCACTCAACAAAATAGATGCCAGAACGAGCAGAGTCAAAACGTTGAACAGGTTCTTTTTCATTTGCTCCTCCGAAAATGTAAAAGTGGATTACGTTTTATGCTGATGAACATGTTTCTTTACAGTTCACCTCCTCATCAGGATGACACACATCCGCACGATTCGCGGATGACCAACTCGGTTCGCATCAGGGTCAACGGCTCGGCCTGTTCGCCGTTCAACTGGCGCATCAATTGGCGGACCGCTTCGCGCCCGACCTCCTCGATCGGGGCGCGTACCGTTGTCAGCGCGGGGGAGAGGTAACGGGCGAAGGGAACATCGTCGAAACCGACCACAGCCACGTCCTGTGGAACGATGCGCCCTGCAAGCTTGAGGGCGCGTATAACGCCTATGGCGGCGTCATCATCGCCGGCGAAGACCGCGTCAAATTCCACTCCATCTCGCAGCAATTGTTGAACGGTAATGAAAGCTTCCTCATCATCGAATCCGCCAGAGGCAAGGAGCCTCTGATCGAACGCAATGTGATGCGCCTCCAGCGATTCGCGATAACCGCGTTCGCGCCAATCGGAATCTTCGTGACCATGCGGTCCGCGTAAATAAATGATCCGGTGCCGGTCATGCTTCTCGATCAGATGATCGATGAGCATGGCGGCGCCGTTCTTATTCTCGATGGTAATGACTGGGATGTTCAGCGAATCAGGCGGGGTTTGGTGCAGCAGCACAATGGGGAAATTAAGGCTATTCAGGCGATGTAATTCACTTGCCGCGAGACTGTTGGTGAAGATCAACAATCCATCTGTGTTATGTTCGCCCAGCCGCCGACGCGCCGTTTCCACCTGTTGCGTGGAATGGATAAGCAGATCGTACCCGGCTTCGCGCGCGCCTGCTTCGATGCCCTTAAGCATTGGTGAGAAGAATGCACCGCTGATCTCAGGCAGGAGCAAACCAATCGTGTTCGTCCGTTTGCTGGCCAGCACGCGTGCCGCATGCCGCGGCACAAACTGAAGCTCCTCCATCGCGAGTCGGACGCGCTCCGCTTTCTGAGCTTGCACGGGAACCTTCCCGTTCAGCACCCGACTTACCGTTGCAATTGACACATTTGCACGGCGGGCAACATCGGCAATGGTAGGTGGGCGGCTCTTCGGTTTCATAAAACGGGAATTTGAAAACGCTTTCTGAAAGCGTTTTCAAAAGTATACAGAGATTCAAATCAAGAGTCAACAGAAGAATTGTTCTATACCCAATGCGGGCGTACTATAATCCGACCGGAGGAAATATGAAGGAACTCACCCCTCGCCAGGTCGCGATCAAGGATGCTTTCTGGTCACCGCGTTTGGATGTCAACGCGACTCACGCCATCTTTCATCAGTGGGAACAACTTGAAACAACGCACTGCATCGACAACTTCCGCATCACTGCGGGGGAAAAGGATGGATTCCGCGAGGGCTGGTTCTTTGCCGATTCAGATGCCTACAAATGGCTGGATGCCGCTTCACGGATTTATGCGCTTCATCCCCAGCCGCAGCTTGCCACCGTTATGGATTCATTGATCTCCCTCCTCGCTCGTGCCCAAATGGACGACGGTTACCTCTTCACCTATAACCAGCTTCATTTCCCAGGACAGCGTTGGGTCAATCTGCAGATCGAACACGAACTCTACTGCCACGGACATCTTATTGAAGCGGGTGTGTCGCATTTTGAAGCCACGGGGCGTCGCGACCTCCTCGATATCTGCATCAAAGCCGCGGACTTGTTGGTGCGCGATTTTCTCGAAGCATCCAACAACAAGACCTGCGGACACGAAGAGATCGAACTCGCGCTCATTCGCTTATATCGCGCGACACAAAACCAGGCGTATCTTGAGCTTGCCCGCCGGTTCATCGAGCGCCGCGGGAGGACTCCCATGTATGGTCTGCACTGGTGGCGTCAGCGCAAGGATTTCCAGAAACGGAAAGCATACGTGGAACAATTGCGTCGTGAATATATTGCCAGCCACCCTGAACATCGCACCTTTCAGTTGCCAGGCGATAACTATGCAAAGATGCCATCGTTTCGCAAGCTGCGCCATCAGATCAACGCCTTACGTGGACTGTATGCCCAACAGCATACGCCGATCCGCGAACAGACCACGCCTGTCGGTCACTCGGTGAGATTTGGTTATCTCGAAACGGCCGTCGCCATGCTGTGTCGGGAGAAGCCAGATGAATCACTTCTCGACACGATGCAACAAGCATGGGAACGAATGGTGACCTGCCGTATGTACGTCACTGGTGGGCTCGGTGCCGCTCCTCATATTGAAGGCTTTGGCGCAGATTACGAGCTCGATCCTGAATACGCCTACGCCGAAACCTGCGCGTCACTAGCCAGTCTCTTCTGGAATTGGGAAATGGCACTGCTCACAAAAAGCACCCGTTACAGTGACCTGTTCGAATGGCAACTCTATAACGCGACCAACGTAGGCATGGGACAGAAAGGCGATACCTATCTTTATAACAACCCGCTGAAGGTGCAGCACGGCGTGACACGTCAGAGGTGGTATGTGGTGCCATGCTGCCCATCGAATCTTTCACGTACATTCGCAGATTTGGGGAAATATATATATTCGTACGATGAGAATAATATCTGGGTTCACCAGTTCATTAGCAGTGAAACCATCATTAACGGTGTCAAACTGACGGTCGAATCCGGGCTGCCGTGGAATGGAAAAGTAAGAGTCCATGCAAAACCAGAGACTCATCGGGAATGTACAATGCATTTGCGCAAGCCTTCATGGACAACCGATCTCACAGGTGAAAAAACGGCTTCAGGGTATGATCCGTGCGATGCCGAGAATATTTCCCTGCCTGCGGACGGCAAAACCATCGAACTTCATTTCGACATGTCCATTCGACTGCGTCACGCCCATCCAAACGTGAAGGGGCATGGCGGTAAAGTGACCATCACACGCGGACCGTTGGTGTATTGCCTTGAAAGCGTGGATAACCCTAATGTGAATATCTTCAAAGCGCGGCTCGACCCAACTTCCCTTCACGATGAATTCGTCCCGAACCTGTTGGGAGGCTGTGTCGTCATTCACGGGAAAACCACGAATGGCAAACCGTTGAAATTCATCCCCTACTTTTTGTGGGCGAACCGGGGCGAGTCGCAAATGACGGTATGGGTCCGCTGTTAAGATATCCCGCCTTCGGTCAATCTTCGTAGATTACCCAACACTCCTTCGATCTCATCCGTAGTGACGGGACGGTCGCCATCGCGATGTTTAAGAATCCCGGCGTTTGTCTTTTCCATGACCAGGTCACGTATCGAAATATTTCGCGATAGAGACTCTTTAACCAGTGCCGCTCCCTGAGCGTAACCGATCACCGGGTTCAGCGCGGTGACAATGATCGCATTCCTGGCAAGCCAGTCTTCGGCTTTTTCGCGGTTGGCTTTCAACCTCACGACGGCGTTTTGTGTGAATGCCTTAACGGCTCCGATCATCACGTGCATTTCTTCAAAGAGACTATGAGCAATGATGGGCATCATCACGTTCAGCTCGAGCTGCCCGGCCTGTGCTGCAAGCGCGATGGTTGTGTCGCAGCCCACGACGTAGAACATGGCCATGTTCAGCATCTCAGCCATGACCGGGTTCACCTTGCCGGGCATGATGCTGGAGCCGGGCTGTAAAGCCGGGAATTGAATCTCATCCAGCCCTGTCGCCGGGCCGGATGCCAGCAATCGCAGGTCGTTGGCGATGCGGATCAATGTCAATGCCAGCGTGCGCAGTGATGCAGAGAATGAGACTGCATCTGCCATGGATTGCATGGATTCGAACAGGTTATCGGATGTTTGTAATTTCAGCCTGGTCAACTCGGATAACTTGGCTACCATGCGAGCGTGATACTCAGGGTGAGCGTTCAAACCCGAGCCGACTGCCGTCCCGCCGATGCCCAGACGACCCAAATCTTCGGCCGCATCCCGAATGCGCTGCGCATCGCGTTCGATGGCTTTGGCATATGCGCCGAATTCCTGACCCAACCGTACCGGCACTGCATCCTGTAAATGGGTACGGCCTGATTTGACGATATCGTCAAACTCTTTTGCTTTGACGTTGAACGCGGAGACAAGCTCATCCAGGGTTTTCAACAACTCATCTACTCGCCACAAACTGCCAAGACGGATCGCGGTGGGAATCGTATCATTCGTGGATTG
>CAZKSG010000181.1:0-9038 GCA_964555335.1 uncultured Anaerolinea sp. | reverse complement strand
CTTGAAAATCATCGCCTGTATCAAGCAAGTACCCGACTCGGAAGCGAAGGTGAAAGCCGAGAATGGGAACGTTACCTGGGGGGACGCGCCGCTGGTCATCAACCCGTTCGACGAGTACGCGGTGGAGGGCGCGCTCCAGCAGAAAGAAGCCAGCAACGGGACGGTCACCGCCTTGTGCATCGGACCCGAGTCTGCGAAGGAGGCGCTCAAGCACGCGCTTGCCATGGGTGCCGATGAGGCGGTCCTCGTCAGCGATCCCACGCTCAATGAGCTTGATACGGTGGGTGCAGCACGCGTGCTGGCAGCGGCGATCCAAAAAATCGGCAGCGCAGATATGGTTGTTTTCGGGCGTCAGACCCTCGATAATGGAGCCGGTCTCACCCCCGCGCAGACGGCACGCGTCCTAGGGTGGCCCATGCTAGGGTTGGCAGGGCAGATCAAAGTCGACGCGGGAAGCGTACGTGTCGAGCGAGTCATCGAAGAGGGCAGGCAGAACGTCAGCGCGAAATTGCCAGCCGTGTTAAGCGTCGTCCAGAGCATTGGTGAGCCGCGCTATCCATCGTTCATGGGCATTCGCAAGGCATCGAAGGCGAACATTCCGGTCTGGTCGTTGGCCGACCTGGGAATTTCTGCTCCGTCCACAATCGTCAAGCGCAGTGAACTGATGAACCCGCCTGTGCGTGAGGCTGCGGTGGAGATCATCAGTGGTGAAAGCCCGTCCGAAATTGCCGACAAACTCGCCGACAAAATTCTCGCGGAGAAAGTGCTATGAAAACCTTTGTCTACATTGACCACTTCAAGGGTGAGGTTCAGCCGGCTTCGTGGGAGGCGTTGGGTCTTGCGAAGACTCTTGGCCCCGCCATTGCTGTTGTCTTCGGTTCAGGTGTGGATGCGGTCGTAAAATCTGCCTTTGAACATGGCGCCGATGAAGTCTTTGTCGCGGACGACCCCACGCTGGCAGATTATCGCTCCGAGCCGTATGCATCCACTCTTTCAGCACTCGCCTCTTCCCAAAGCCCGGACTTGATCCTGTTCCCCACAACGGCACGTACCCGTGAGCTTGCCGCAATGAGCGCGGTTGATTTGAATACCGGTGTATTCACTGATATTTCTGGACTCGAAGCCAGCGGTGACAGTTTGGTCGCAACCCGCCCGATCTACGAAGGCAAAGTGCTGGAGAAAACAGTCTGCTCGGGAAAGCCTGTTATGGCGACGATCCGCGGGCGCGCCTTCCCCAAACCTGAAGCAGATGTGAGCAAATCAGGCACGGCGACAAAAGTCGATGTCAAGTCTGACGCGTTGACGAACGTCGAGGGGTATTCTGCATCGGAAAGCGCAGTGAACCTCGGCGACGCGGGCGTGATCGTCTCGGGTGGACGCGGCGTGTCGAACAATCCGTCGCTGCAAGCTCCTGCCGGCATGGATGACAAACAGGCCGAACTCTGGCGCGCACAGCAAGGCTTTGCACTCGTCACTGACCTGGCACAGGTGCTGGGTGGCGCCGTCGGTGCATCTCGCGCAGCAGTGGATGCGGGGTACATCCCCTATTCTCATCAAGTAGGACAGACCGGCAAAGTTGTGACACCTGACCTGTATATCGCCTGTGGTATTTCCGGTGCCATCCAGCATTTGGTCGGGATGAGAAATGCCAAAGTGATCGTCGCCATTAACAAGGATTCTGATGCGCCGATCTTCAAGCAGGCGCGTTACGGCGTGGTGGGTGACCTGTTCCAGATCGTCCCGGCATTGACGGAAGCATTCAAAAAGAAATTAGGGAAATAACGTATAGAGGCGGGTCTGAGACCCGCCCTTATTTTATTGGGAGGCACCATGAAAAAACACAACCTCGGAATTATTGGCGCAGGTATGTATGGCAAAGTATTGATGCGCCACCTGCAGCGGGATGAACGGGCAAAGATCGTCTGGGTTAACAGCGCCAGTGAGTCCACGGCCAAGTCGGCTGCAGAGGACTTTCACGTCTCAAAATGGTCTTTGGACTACCGTGAGATCCTTGCAGACTCCGCTGTGGATGCCGTAGTGATCGCCACGCCCCCTTATTTGCACGCCGAACAGATCGAGTCTGCCCTCGCCGCCGGGAAACATGTGCTGCTTGAGAAACCGATGGCGGAGTCGTTGGAAAGTGTTCAAAGGATCGTCGCGGCGGTGGAGAAATCTGACCGCATGGTGTTGGAGGCATCCTGCCGTCACACACGGTTGACACGCAAGTTCAAGTTCATCAAGGATATGATCGATAGCGGCAAGCTTGGCGAGATCTATCACATCCATCACAATCATCTCATGCGCGGCACGTTCATCGAGTACAACCCAAACGGCGCCTGGGCCATGAACAGGAAACTGGCTGCGGGCGGTCCGTTCGCCGATTGGGGCGTGTATGACCTGTCCTTTCATCTCGGCTTGTTGAACGATGTGCCGCAGTTGAAATCGATTCGCGGGTTCCATCGCAACGATCTGCGGGATATGAACAAATGGGTGGCATTCAGTGACATAGAACAGCACGGCGCTGCCTGGCTCGAATTTGATACCGGACTGACCTATTACTATGAACGCGGCGGAGGCGTCCATGCTGAAACGCCAAACGAGACCCGTATCTACGGCACCAAAGGCGGCTTACGCTTTCAATTTCCCACCTGGGACTCGAGTGAAGTGGAATTCTTCTATCTGAAAGACAATGAACCCCGCAAGGAAACATTCCCCATCGACATGAGCGATGCTCCCGATGACAGTTACATGCTCACCCAACATTTTCTGGATTGTCTGGATGGAAAGGTGAAACCGCTCATGCCGGTCCAGCGTGCGGCAAAGCATATGGAGATATTGTTCAAGATATTGGAATAGAAAACGTTGCACAGCAAAAAAACTACCCGCTTTTCCGGGTAGTTTTTTTATGTTCTGCATTTTTATTGTACAAAATTCCAGAGGTGATTGCAATCGCCAATCAGAATACTTTTCTTGCCCTCTTAAGAGTTGTAGACTACAAAGGGTATTTCCCAATATCAACCTTCATAAAGGAGCAATGATGGACAACTCTCCACACAAAAGCGGTTTCGTGAACGTGAATGGAGTCAATTTGCATTATCTGGACTGGGGCGGAGGCGGAGATGTGCTCCTGTTTCTTGCGGGGATGGGATGCAACGCTCACATCTTCGATGACCTTGCGCCGCGTTTCTGCGACAAATTCCATGTCATGGCACTCACCCGTCGCGGACATGGCGAGTCCGATCACCCTGAAACCGGGTTTGACGTTGACACTCTGACGGAAGATATCCATCGATTTCTGAATGCGCTCGGTATTGAAAAAGTCATCCTGGCAGGGCATTCGATGGCAAATGTCGAGCTTTCACACTTTAATGCGCTACATTTCGATCGGGTCTTGAAGTTGATCTTCCTCGATGCTGCCTATGACCGCTATTCAGCAACGTACAAAGACATGGTGACGAACAGTCCTTTCCGACGCATACAATTCCCGGGGCTGGATGTCGATTATTACTCGATAGACGACTATTTTACTGCCATGAAACGGGCGTATCCATCGTTCAAGTTGATCTGGACCGATGCAATGGTGCACCAGTCTCTTCATGAGATCAGCAAAACGCCTGAGGGCAAAGTCGTTGACAAGATGAGTGAGGCTGTCAACAAGGCGCTTATGGACACCTTGATGGGCTACGATTTGGAAGATTCGAAGATCAAAGTTCCCACACTGGCATTCTTCTCCTATTCCAAGGGGCTCAATACCATCTCTGACGAGTGGATGACAGAGGAGCAAAAGGAGGAGATCCGCAAGCACGTTGAGACACGAGAAAATCTCTGGACCCGGGAAAGCATCGAAAAGTTCCGGCGCAGTGTTCCGCATGCCAGGGTCATCGAGCTCCCAAACGGACATCACTATTGCTTTATCGAGCAGGAGGAATTGGTCTATGAAGAAATGCGAACGTTCCTGCTTGCATAAAAAACAGAGACGACCCATGAGGTCGTCCCTTTAGTCCTACTGAGTTACCCTGGGCCTGACCAATCTTCCAGCGACAATAGCCGCCAGAACCATAAAGAAGAGCACAGCTACGCCCCCACAAATGCCTACGGCTGTAAACGATGCGCCCATTCCTTTGATCGCGATCTCTTCATTGGGCACCACCTTCGTCGAACCATCTTCAAATGTACAGGTCCATTCCTCTTGATGTCCCTGCATACCAGTGGGACTCGTCGTCACCGGACCAGAGTTATATTCATCCTGTTCGATGGACACCGCACCTGGGCAGACCGCCCAACCCGTTAATTTATCGAACACAGGCGGCATGCCGATCAGCATCGCCCCACCTACTGGGATGATGAAAAACAATGAGCTGCCACCAATCAACAGCACCAAAAATGCACCAATACAGGAACCGTGCCAGCGTTTCATCCATACCTCCAACTTTAGACGATTTTCAAGATTATAACGATGCAAATAAAAATCGCGTGGAGACAAAAGTACTCCACGCGATTTTATGCTTCAGGCAAATTTATCGCTGCCACGAAGGAGACAACCACCACCAATCCAGCGGGATATTTGGGATTTGCACGAGATGCTTCTCCATTGTATTTAGGTCAATGACAAAAAGATGCCGGCCTGTCGCATCATCATCCTGTAAAAGGATGTACCTGCCATCAGGGGAGAAAATGATATCCGTAATGCTGGCAGCAGTACTGTGATACACCTGCCGAAGATTCGTACCATCCTTCGCGATCACATATAGGTCCTGCCCATTGGCGGGGTCATTTGTCATTTTGGCAAATGCCAGTTGAGTCCCATTTGGTGACCAGATAATCGGATAGATCGAAGATTTTTCAAACGTTGCCAGATCGCGGGTGGTGTTTCCATCGGGTGTTAACAACTTCAGCACGGCGCGTTGAGCGTTGACATCCATATAAGCAAGGAAATATCCATCGGGAGACGGGACAAAATTCGACTTCGCCCACGGCGTATCGAACAACGGCTTGACCATGCCATCATCCACGCGCATCAGATAGACCATGTCATTTCGCCCGCGCAGGATGACATTATTGCTGATCCACCCATTCAAGACGTAAGGACTGCCATCTGTTGGAAGTTTCTCACTGGCAGAAAGATTCATCAACCCACTTCCATCGCGGTGGACGACATAGATCTCATCCAGCCCCTGCCCATCCTGTACGCGGAAGGCCAGCCACTGTCCATCCGGCGACCACATAGGCGGATCGATAAAATTGAAATCGGCAAGCGCTATCCATTCATTTGTCTGTGGGCTGAACAGGAACAAGCGTGCACTATTTCCATCGGTGCTGATCGGATACGGAAATGCAGCCGCATTTCCATTTGGCGCCCAAACCAATGACGACAAACTGAACTTCAGATCGGCAGGACCTGGGATCACCTCTGCTTCAGGGCAGGCAATCAACCCTGCTACACACGAACCAGGGACTCGCACCAACTGCACATTTTCATTCCCATAGTTGTGATCGGATGTGAAGAAATAGACATAGTTCAACGGGTCAGGGTCAGAGGATGCTGTGGGAGCTGGTTCATCGGCCGCTAATGGAATTCCAGCCACGTCGCTAAATTTTGGCATCGCAGACGGAGATTTGAACAATTTGTCCGCGAACACATCGTCGAAGCTCACTGTATTGATGGCTGCATCGCTGTAAATAACGTCGCGGCTATCCTTGCCGAAGCTTTGGAGTTTCAACATGATTCCCTTTTCGGCATCCAACCAGATGCGAAACGCGGGAAGTTCATATCCTGTTTCAGTCCATTCCACGCCAAGTGCTTCACGTCCCGCGATTGTTTCCATGGCTACGGGCTTAAAGACTCCTTCGTTCTGGGCAAGATCAGAAGAGAACGCCAATTGGGAAAGCGTAGTGCCGATCTGCCCCCATAGCGGCTGAGGCTGGACGGTCCCCGGCTGAAACGTTGGGACAAATTGTCCAACACGCGCGAATTCCGGCATCTGGCTCATCTGACTCTCGCCAGTCTTCAGATCCATGTGGATGATGCTGATGCCATCCGATGCAATAAACTGTTCCGCCTCCCCATTGGCAGGACCGGTCAACACACGGAAGCGACTCGTCGTCAGATCGATCCAGACCTGTTCATGAAGGATCGTAGCCTGAGAGTCGGTTTGCGGCATGGCATTATAGGTGACCGTTCCGTCCATCCATATAGACTTCCAGTTCGTCGCACTTTCGAGCATGGCAGTCCGAATCTCCTCCGATGTGGAATTAAGTGAAAGTGTTGGCTCCGCGGTGGGAGCTGCCGCACCAGACGGTAATGCAGAATTGCCCGACGGCGTGGTCTCGACATAGATTTCAAATGTGCCGCATCCAGAGAGCAGCAGTGAACATACGACAAGTGCAAAAAAGACGTTTCGCATTTTATATCTTTGAATGTCTCATACAAAACGTCCCGAAGGTTTTTCCTTGACTGCAATTCAACCTTCGGGACGGTTCATGAAAATGACTGCGATTATAGAATACTCACCGGTTGTGTCATGTCCATCACATATTGTGATGGCAACAAATCCCTGCATCCCTGCAAAGAGGAGCGGATCTGCATGCGTGCTCGCGCCAGGCGGCTCTTCACCGTTCCCACCGGGACGCGTGCCGCTGCAGATGCTTCTTCATACGAAAGACCCTCGATATCCACCAGCACCACTACTTCACGATAGGCAGGCTGCAATAAATTCAGCGAGCGCTGAATGGCACTTTCCAATTCGAAGGATTCATACTGCTCTTCAGGTCTCGCCGCAGGATCGATCATCCACATGAGATCTTCGACCTCTTCGCCTTCCATGTTGAACTGTTCGAGAGGCACCTCGCGTTGACGTCGCTTGCGGCGCAGTTCATCGTAACAGGCGTTGACCGTTACCCGCGCCAGCCAGCTCCTCAGAGAGCCGCCGCGAAATGTTCTGAACTTGCTGAACGCCGAGATCAATGCCTCCTGTACCGCATCCGAAGCTGTGTCTTCATCGTTGAGCATCCGCAATGCAATACCAAACAGCAAATTCTGGTAGCGGCCGATCAAAGCATTGAACGCATTCAGATCCCCTCGCTGCGCGGCTTTGACCAGTTCTGTTTCCTCATCATGGATAAAGGTTAACGATTTCATATCCTAACTATACTTCCCCGCTGTTACAAGGCTGTGTCGGAGATGTCACAGTTTTGTAACCCCTGATTGGTCCATTTTGAAGCCAAAATCCGCTAAAAAAGCCTAAAATCTGCCTTTTTTTCGGGGTTACAACGGTTCATTTTCCTTCCGGTAATCTCATCGTGAACACCGTTCCGCGCGGATTTTCGGCCCGGCTACGCACTTCCATTTGCCCCCCATGCAGGGTAATAATGCGATTGACCAGCGCCAGTCCTAATCCGCTGCCATCTGTGGTACGGGAATTGGAGCCACGATAAAGTTCTTCAAAAATCTTGGGAAGGTCATCGGAAGAGATGCCGCCGCCCGAATCGGCCACTTCCACCACAATGGCTTTTCCATCCTCCAACGCGCGGACTTCCACCGGCTCTTTCACCGACGTGAACTTGAGCGCGTTATCGACAAGGTTGTACACGGCGAGGAGTAACAGGTCACGGTCTCCAGTGACACATGGGAACGGGGAAGGCACTTTCGAGATCAATAGATTAATGTCGCGTCCCTCATACGCGGGGATGGAGCGCGCCGCATCAACAACATCGTTCAACAACTCAGGCACGTTCACTGACACATACTCGATTGAACGTTCCTCAAGGTCAGCCAGTTTACGCAAGTCGTTCAAAAGTCGCGTGAGGCGCACCACTGCGCGGCTGGCATTTTCCGCGGCATGAATACGTTCATCCTTCGACTGTGCCTCCTGTAAATTGACAAGGGCTGCGCGCAATCCAGTTAACGGATTCTTGATCTCGTGATCGAGCCTGCGCAAGAACTTTCGTCGCTTCTCTTCTGACTCATGCCGGGCCTGACCAATCAAGCGATCTGCTTTTCGTCCTGTGAGCCATGCACCAGCTTGAAAGGATGCAATAAACAGGGTGAGCAATAGTCCACACATGAATGCGACCATCCCCACATCGATCTTGAACACAAGGATCGGGACAGGATTCCATAGCCCCTGCGCGAGAAGCGAAGCAATGATCCCGGCAAGAAGCGGGAGCAGAGCCAAGGCAACCGCGATCCATTTCGTTGAACGCATACCCTACATGATACCAAACTGTGTGCAGTTATCCCCTGCGAGTTACAGGCAGGCGCATGGTGAAAACTGTTCCCCGTGGTTCTACCTGGCTGCTGCGGACAACGATTTTCCCGTTGTGTAGAGCAACGATGCGATTGACGAGTGCCAGTCCCAATCCGCTGCCTTCGGTGCTGCGTGCATTGGTCCCGCGATATAGTTCTTCGAAGATTTTGGGCAGGTCCTCCGGTGGAATACCAACGCCCGAATCCGCCACTTCGATGACGATGGATTGTCCATCTTCCAAGGCACGGACCTCCACCGAGTCATCACGGCTGGTGAACTTGAGCGCGTTCTCTATCAAGTTATAGACCGCCAACACAAGCAAATCGCGGTCGCCTGTGGTGGTGGGAAATGGTGATGGAACTTTCGGAATCAAAAGACTCACTTCGCGTCCATCATAGGCAGGCAGCACATGTGAGGCATCCACTGCATCCTGTAATAGATCAGGGACATCCACCCGCGCCTGCTCGATGGGACGTTCGCCCAGATCAGAGAGTTTTCGCAGGTCGGCAAGTAGACGTGTGAGGCGGCTCACTGCACGTCCTGCATTTTCGACCGCATGCTGGCGTTCATCCACCTTCTGCGTTTCCTGCATATTGACCAGCGCGGCACGCAACCCGGTGAGCGGATTCTTGATCTCGTGATCGAGCCTGCGCAGGAAACTCCGCCGCGCTTGTTCGGTTTCACGGATGGATTCCACAATCATGGCATTGGCCTGTCGAACACTTCGCATGTACCAATAGTAGAGGAACAGTAAAAAGGATGTGATGAGAAAACCGAGCAGGAATGCAAATA
>CAZKSG010000180.1:0-9112 GCA_964555335.1 uncultured Anaerolinea sp. | reverse complement strand
CCGTCTTCCTTGATGGTGAACAGGCCGGTCGACTCGATGACGATGTCGATGCCCAAGTCGCTCCACTTGATGGCAGCGGGATCGGTCTCTTTGAAGACTTTGACCTTCTTGCCATCGATCATCAGACCATCGTCTGCAATTTCAACGGCACCATTAAAACGACCATAGGTTGAATCGTACTTGAGCAGATGAGCCATGGTCTTGGTGTCACCGATGTCGTTGAATGCAACGACTTCCAATTCATTTGGATACATATCGCGGATTGCTTTGAGCACCTGGCGACCAATGCGTCCAAATCCATTAATACCAACTTTGACTGTCATGTTAAACCTCCAGGTTTGGTTTGTGATTAAGTTTACAAAAATGATTGTATCACAGAGAATAATACGAAAATAATGACGAATGTAACTTCATTTTGCCTTTTTCACCCAAAAAATGACGACAAAACTGTACTGTTAAGATTCGTCGCTTTCTTTATTCCCCTCTACTTTGATAGCCTTGCTACGAAAAATTTTACATCAACGGCCCTGTGAATTCGTCCAGGATTCCGATCAAGGTGGCAGCAAGTTTGTTTGTATCGTGCCGCCATGGATGCTCTTCATCCAGAAGGTCTGCCAAATGTGTACGCGAATCAGACATTGTCTTATCGTCTGCCATCACGAACTGGGAACCATCGTTGAGTTGTCCACGATAGTTGTCATTACACAAGATCACATCGAACAGACTATCTCCCACGTGTTCTTCCAGCGCGCGAACATGGTCGTAACATGTGTACACATCGGTCTCACCGGCCTGAGTGGCGATATTGCACACATATACTTTCAGTGCCCGGCTGGCCTGGATCGCGCCATGCAGATCCTGTACAAGCAGGTTGGGTAACAGGCTTGTATACAGACTCCCCGGCCCGACCACGATCATATCCGCATTCAGGACTGCCTTCAACGTGGGAGGGAACGCAGGCGCGTCATTCGGCTCCAGCCAGACGCGACGCACTTGCCCTGCCATCTTGGGAATACTGCTCTCGCCTTGCACACGCACCTGGTTCAACGAATTCGGGAGCACCATATCTGCCACCAGTTTCACATCATGCAGTGTGGATGGGAGCACACGCCCGCTCACCGAGAGCACCTTGCCCGACTCAGCAATGGCAGATTCGAAGCTCCCTGTGATGTCGGCCAACGCAGTGATGAACAAATTGCCAAACGAGTGACCATCCAGTTCGCCTGCGCCGCTGAAACGATACTTGAACAACTGTGTGAGCATTTGTTCATCGTTCGAGAGCGCGGCGAGGCAGTTACGGATATCCCCCGGCGGTAGGATGCCGAACGTCTCGCGCAAACGGCCTGATGACCCGCCGTCATCCGCCACGGTGACGATAGCCGTCAGTTTGCTGGTATAGGTCTTCAGTCCGCGCAGCAGCGTGGAGAGTCCGTGTCCGCCGCCGATGGCAACGATACGCGGTCCACGCTCACGCTGGCGGAAACGGGTCAATTCATCCACTACTGCACTTCCAGGCCGAATAAATGGGCGCAACAGCGAGCGGTTAAGCCGCAGGATACCGTATACCACCAATCCCACTCCAAGACCGCCAAAAATGAGCACACGCAAAATGCGAGGCAAAAACCGGAGCGAGGCAAGCGAAAGCATATCCAGCAGGAATGGATTGGTCGAATCGGTCCGATACAATTCCAGCAGGAAGATCGCCAATCCCACTCCCAGCATTGTGATCCCCAGCAAGACGACAAAAAACCAGCGTTTTACACCCAACCCCGGACGGGACCAGCGAACCAACTCGCGTAAGTTTTGTGTAATTCGCTCTTTTGTACCAGAAGTAGTCATAAATCGAGTGTAGCAGGGAGAAAGATAGGAGTCAAATGCCCGCCATCCTCCAAAGGGCAGCGAAGTAGGGTCTCGGGTATAATTTGGAGTATGAGCCTCACCATCGCTGTCGACATCGGTGGGACGCACATCCGTGCCGCCGCCTACGAACCCAATAGTGTCACTCCCCTTCGCCACAACCGCACTCGCACGCTTGCCAACGAACCGGGCGTCTTCGACCGTCTCGTGCAGGCGGTAGAGTCCGTTTGTGGAGGCGGCGAACTTTCAGCGATCGGGATCGCCTCACCGGGTCCGCTCGACCCACATACAGGAACCATTCTCGACACGCCCAACATCAAGGAATGGGTCAATTTCCCGGTAGGACCCAAACTTTCTCAACACTTTGGCGTGCCTGTTTTTCTCGATAACGATGCCAACATGGCCGGGCTAGGCGAGTGGAAATATGGAGCCGGGAAAGGCCATAACGATCTGATCTACCTGACGATCAGCACCGGCATCGGTGGAGGGGTTATCAGCAATGGTTCCCTTGTCCTGGGCTTTCGCGGCATGGGGACCGAAGTAGGCCACATGATCATCGACCCTGCCGGGCCAATCTGTGGATGCGGCCATTATGGGCATCTTGAATCGTTCTCCTCAGGGACGGCCATCGCTCGTTATGTAAATGAGCAACTCCATGGAGGGCAGGCATCGTCGCTTCAGACGCAGCCGAAAGTGACCACTGTACAAATTGCGGAAGCCGCCCTGCAAGGGGATGCGCTTGCGTGCTCCGCCTTCGAACGCGCAGGGCATTATTTGGGCATTGGTGTGGCAAACTTATTGGCGATCTTCGACCCGTCCATTTTGATCTTCGGTGGTGGGGTTTCCCAAACAGGTGAATTATTGTTCAAACCGTTTAGGGAAAGTTTAAAGAAGCATTTGTTCCATCCGCATTATTTGAACGACCTGACCATTACCACGGCTGCGCTCGGCGATGACGCAGGTCTGCTCGGCGCGCTGGCCCTGGCAAGGATGAATAGCGGACAATGAACAGCATGTGGATCGTGACTCCGCCGGCGTTATGGCTGGCAACCAAGTGGTGGACAGCGGAACGGGCATAAGCTGACTCCGTTCAACGGGATCAACTTCCGGCTTGGAAAGCCGCGCTTTGATGTTCCAGTCATGGCGAAACGCACCCATATCCGCATAATAGAATAGCAAGGAGTCAATCATGCAAAAATTAAACGTACCTGGCCCCAAGGCCCAGGCTCTTATCGACCGTGATAAAAAGGTCATCTCATCTTCATATCCGCGCGGCTACCCATTCGTAATGGACCATGGACTGGGAGTCGAAGTATGGGACCCGGACGGCAATCGTTTCATCGATTTTATGTCTGGCATCGCCGTGCTCTCCACCGGGCATGCCAACCCGCGCGTGGTGAAAGCCGTGCAAGAAGCTGCTGAAAAGTTCATGCACATCTCGTCTGATTTCTATCATGAGGGCTGGATCCGTTTGAGCGAGAAACTCGATGAAATTGCGCCGTTCGAAGAGAATGCAAAAACCTTCCTCACGAACTCAGGGACAGAGTCTGTCGAGACAGCGATCAAACTGGCAAAGTATCATACCAAGCGGCATAACTTCATCGGGTTCTTTGGTGCCTTCCACGGGCGCACGATGGGCTCGGTGGCCTTCACCGCCAGTAAACCACATTATCATCGCGGCTTTTATCCACTAATGCCGGGCGTCACACATGTCCCGTTCCCCGATGCATATCGCCCGATCCTGCATCGCAAGATGGGTGAAGATTACGGTGAGACCGTAGTGCGCTTTATCGAGGAGGAAGTGTTCGGGCACAACGTTCCCGGTGATGAGATTGCGGGAATTCTGGTCGAACCGATCCAGGGCGAAGGCGGCTACATCGTCCCACCTGATGGATTCTTCCCCGCTCTGCGTAAGTTGTGCGACAAATATGGGATCATGTTGATCGCCGATGAAGTACAAAGCGGTATGGGGCGCACCGGCAAATGGTGGGCCATCGAGCACTTTGGCGTGGAGCCAGATATCGTTACATCTGCGAAGGGTATTGCATCGGGTCTGCCGCTTGGTGCCTGCATCGCCCGCGAATCGGTGATGACGTGGCCGAAAGGCGCGCATGGCAACACCTTCGGCGGTAATCCCGTTTCGTGCGCGGCCTCACTTGAGACGATCAAGCTACTCGAAGAAAGTTATCTCGCCAATGCGGCCGAGGTCGGGCAATACATGTTGGATTGTCTGGAGGAGATCAAGGCCCGCCACATATCCATTGGTGATGTACGCGGCAAGGGGCTGATGATTGGCGTGGAATTCGTAAAGGACAAGAACACCAAGGAACCGAACGAAGAGGTCCGAAACGCGGTCGAAAATTCAGGTTTCGAACACGGACTGCTGCTGCTCGGTTGCGGCAAATCGGTCATCCGTCTCGCACCGCCGCTCTGCCTCACAAAGAAGGAAGCGGACGAAGGACTTGAGATCTTCGAGCATGTGATTGCGATGGCTGAAAAAGAACAGGGTTTGCGATAATCCCCAAATGAAAAAGGATGCCGAAATATATCGGCATCCTTTTTGATTCAAACTCTCGGCTGTTTATTTGATAGCGGTCACATCGACAAGCGTTGCCCGGACAACCGTCCGCAATAAGTATGCCCCGGTGCCTTCATCGAAGGTGTCGCATGTGATCAAGGTGAGGAAGGATTTCTCCTCATGCTGCAACACAGATGAATCGGTTGGTTGGAGCAGGTCATTCGAGACTACTTTATATGTATAGCGATACCCATCGCTATATACAAAGACAAACTCGCCAACACCGATGGATTTTAGATGGGCAAACACACCGGGCTTGCCATCTTTGTTGACCGAGTGTGCGGTGAGAACGCTGTTGCCGCTCCAGGTGGGATAGGCGGTTCCACTCAACCATCCGGCCTGATCCTGCAGCCAGGAAACATCCCAGTTACCTTTCTTGAAATCGACGCCCACGATCGGCAGGTTCACTTTGAGGGTCGGGATCTCGATCCGCAGGTTTGTGGGGGCATAGACGAGTTTCGCGGTGCTGTTGAGAGGCGTTACCTGGTTGGGCGCAAAACCTGTCACCGGGATGAGGAACCCTGTCACTGGAGCTGTACCTGATGTCCCAGACCCATTTCCTCCACCATTGTTTCCGAAACGAGGCGTTACTGTGACCGTATCCTGGTCATCTTCCGTTGTATTGTTGTTGCCAACCGTCGAATCAGGATCGATCTGGTCTGATGCAGTGATCTCAGCAGTATTCACATAGGAACCAGTGGCATTCACTCGTACCCGTATTCTCAATGTTACTGTGGCATTGACAGCCAGGTTTCCAATCGTCCATAAGCCTGTTGTGTCGTCATATGTACCCTGGCTTGCTACATGAGAGACGTAGGTGAACCCACTCGGCAGGTTTTCAGTGACAATGACACCGGTCGCTGGGTCGGGACCCAAATTCCTTACGGTCAAAGTAAAGGTAATGATCGACGAAACTGGCGGCGTTGTATTGCTCGCTACTTTTGCCAACTCCAGGTCAGAGGCCGGGCCAAGTACATCGGTATCGGTGGAAGTGTTATTGGTTGTATCCGAGTCGGTAATTCCGGGCGGGAGGGCTACCGTGGCCGTGTTCACCAAATTACCGGTTGGGTTGGCAACCACAATGGCCGTTACAGTGTATACGATGGTGCCGCCAACCGGCAAATCCACCGTATCTGTAAAATCAGCGGCACTACTGGCAGCCGGGTCACAACCGCTGGCGCCTCCGCCCTGTGTTGTACAGGCCCACGCCCAGGTGGCAATATTTGCTGGTCTTGGATCTGAGACGGTCGCGCCGGTCACATCCACACCGCTGAGGTTCACAATGGTCACTGTGTACGTGATGGTATCGCCACCCAGATAAGAGGTGCGACCATCATCCTTGGTGACAGAAAGATCGGCTGTGGAAAGTGAGTCTCTATCCGTTGATGTATTGTTGTTCGTATTCGAGTCTGCTACACCAGGAGGCGGCGTCACAGTAGCCGTATTGACGAGGTCACCGGTCGGACCAGCGACAACAATCGCTGTTACGGTGTACACGATAGTACCGCCAACGGGAAGGTCCACAGTATCGGTGAAGTTCGCCGATGAGCTGGCCGCGGGTGTACAACCTGCTGCTCCACCGGTTTGACTGGTACAAGCCCATGCCCACGATGCGATATTGGCAGGGATCGGGTCGGAAACGACCGCGTTGGTCACGTTCGCTCCGCTGAGATTCTCAACAGTTACGGTGTAGATAACCGTACCGCCCGCAGAATATCCGGCCTGTCCATCGTCTTTCGTAATGGCCAGGTCGGCAGTCGTGGCGGTAAGTGTGTTGGTATCGGTCGAAGAGTTATTGGATGTATCGGTATCTACGTAATTCGCTGGGACAGAGACCGTCGCGGTGTTCGACAGAGATCCCGTGGGTGTGGCGCTCACATTGGCTGTAACCGTATACACAATGGTGCCGCCGACCGGCAAATCCACGGTATCAGTGAAATCAGCGCCCGAGGACGCGGCAGGCGTACAACCTGTAGCACCGCCTGTTTGACTGGTACAAGCCCACGCCCAGGTAGTAATATTGGCAGGTCGAGGATCCGAAACAGTCGCGCCTGTAACCGTGACGCCGCTCAGGTTGGTCACAGTCACCGTATATACGACAACGCCCGATGCCACATAACTGGTCTGCCCGTCGTCTTTGAGAATGGACAGGTCTGCGCCCAGCACCGTGACGGTGCTCGTGCCGGTGTTATTGTTTTCATTGGTCTCGGTGATGTGCCCATCTGGATCGGCTGTGGCGGTATTCGTCAGAACACCACCTGCTGTGGGTGTTACCGCGAAAGTAATGCTGAATGAAGAACCCACCGGGAATGTCACAACACCATTCGCTGTACAACTCAACGCTGTTCCAGCGATCGCACAGTTAATCGCGCCTGTCGGCGCGGTCGCGCCATTGGTTACAGTCAGCGCGCCCTGTGGATAGTAGCCTGCTACTCCGGGTAACGGGTCACTCATGATGACCTGGCCATTCGTGAATGCTGCGGCTCCGGGGCCGCCATTCGTTACAGTGATCGTCCAGTTGAAGGGGGAACCGGGCTGGATGCTTCCACCTACGTTATCCACCTTTGTCACGGTAAGATCAGGAAGCGATGCAGATGCGACAACTTCAATATCTTCGCCCGTACTGGAACCTGAATCGTAGTTGGAAGATGTTGTTCCGTTTTGCGTAGTCCGTGTCGGGTCAAGATACGTTGCTGTTGCAGGATTCTGGTACACGCCGGCCGGAACCGAAGCATCGATATTTACAGTGAAGGTGATCGAAACCTGTCCACCTCCAGGAATTTCGAACGTTCCCCAGGATGGTGTCGATGTCCCTGGAGCCGGGTTGGCAACCGAAACACGAGTCGCACCACCCGAGGTAGTGACCGATGTTGTCGATGCATAAGTAAAGCCTGTGGGAAGAACGTCAGAGATCGTAAACCCAAGCGCGGTCCCTTGATTTGCAGGAATGGATACTACAATCGTATATTCACCTGTCGTACCAGTTGGTGTTTGGGTCACCAACGGTGTACTGGTGGTTTTCACAACATCAGGAGTAGGAATACACTCTGCACCTGAAATTCCAGTCGTAATGTTAGGGGGTGTGGTTGTCGTACCGGTGATTCCATTTGAACCGGGATTCGATCCATACGAATCATTATCGACGGTCGTGATCCCGTTCGCACCCCCAGTCACAGAGAGCGCACCCGCAGTGCTGCTCAGGAAGATGACACCACCACCACCACCTGCACCCGGCCCATGGCGCCAGCCAGGGAAGCCAGGGTTGGTTTGTCCTGGCCAGGCATCGCCGCCAGTTCCGCCGTTTGCCGTGACGTTCAATCCGCCGGGGAGGGCATTCTGTGCGACAACCAGGACACTGCCACCTGCGCCGCCGCCGCCGCCGCTTTCATTGTCAGGCTGATCCTGTCCATCGGCGCCATTTGCATTGATCGTTCCGTTGCCGATTACGGTTCCAGCGCGGACCATAACAATGCCACCGCCTGCTCCACCACTGCTCAATACCGGATTATTCGCTGTTCCTGTAAGGAAATTGGTCGGGTTATTGTTCGATCCCGCGCCGCCGCCGCCACCCAGTACCAAATGAGACGCATTCGCAGAAAAGGCTGTGCCGCCATAGCCGCCGCGAGGGAGATTCGAATCCCATGAATTACCACCCTGGCCACCAGCACCGCCATTTCCACCACCACCACCACCGGTATTGTCACCGTTGGTTGCTGCGTTACCATCTGTTCCACCACCGCCCGCGTTTCCGGGGGCGCCGCGGGCAAAACTCCCGTTGGGATATCCTTCGATTCCCAGGTCAATAACAGAAGCCCCATTGAATATGAACCGGGGTGTTCCGGCAATCCCTTCACCCTTTGAACCATTGACCGTGTCAGTAGATAACGTGCGGACATCTGTATTGGCAAGTCCGGCAGCGCCCCCATATCTCACGCCACCGCCACCACGGAATCCCTGCCCGCTGACGTTGATCGCGTTTCCATTCATATTTAATGTGCCGGCCACATCAAGGGCAACAACCCCACCCACCGATCCATTCCAGGGGAGTGCGGTCATGGTACCCGTAACGGTCGCACTCGAATTTTGAGGAACACGGATCACCTGAAAACGGCGCTGTCCTTGATTACCCGCGCCGACCGGATAGTCCTGTTCGAAATAATCATTCACCAAACCTGAACTAATGGTTACCGAACCGGCTACTACCGCGCTGGTGGCAACCACATATTCGTATTGACCTGCGCTCAGGTTGCTCGCCAGGTTGCCAGATGCCGCCCCTCCTGCAACTCCATTGCCATAGGAGTCCGTGTTGGTCGAGTCGATATCCGCACCCTGCATCTGGATCACCAATAACAGATCGCCAGATGCAATCGCTATCCCCGCGCCGGAGGGACTTCCCACTGGAATGGATGTAGACCCTGCCGCAACATCAGCGGTTCCAGGGTAATAGGTATTCACAATACCACTAAGGGATGCAGGTCCATCTTTCCCCGGGATACCACATACAAGTTTATCCGCATACACTGTCCGAACCTGGGTTGGGCCCAATGCAGACAAAACCAACAGAAGGATGGTGGCTGCGCGAACGGCATTTAGCCAAATTCGCATTCTATGTGAAGAGCTTTGAGTTTCCATCTGCGTTGTCCTTTCAACGAACTCATCTATATTGGCATGACGGCG
>CAZKSG010000179.1:0-9117 GCA_964555335.1 uncultured Anaerolinea sp. | reverse complement strand
AAATGCAGGATGTCGTCCAGCGTGATATACCCCTTCTGACGTCCCAATTCAATGAGCCGTGCGATCGCTGAGAACTCTTCTTCTTCATCAACCATCAGTATTTTATCTACATCCATTCGCTCACTTGTCCGTTTTTCTTTTTATTCAGAATACACTTTTTTTAAACGAATTTCAAGCCTATTTCGTTGCTCTTTCATAGACGCCCAAAAAGCCTAAATGTTACGGCTGGGGCGTGGCAGTTTCATTGCCTGGCGTAGGTGTGGCACTTGCGGGAAGCACGGTTTCGGTCGGGATTGGACTGGGTGTAGGGGTCTCCAGGTAAGGTGGAGCGGTCAATAATCCAAGCAGGGCATCCAGAGAACTCTTGCTTACGATCACCACGTCGCCACTGGACGCGTCTTGAACGTAGTAACCGCTTTCTGTGGGAGTAACAACACCGACCTTTACAGTTCGTTCCACACCGCTGCTGAACTTGATGTTCAGGATATATTCGGGGACCTTCACCCCCAGCACATCGGGATCGATATCCTTCGCGATGGAATCCAAAATACGCATCGTGGATACCTGACTGGCCGCCGCTTCTGCCGAAGCCTGGTCTGCTTTGGCTTCGATGGGCAGATTCAAGCCCCAGGCATTATCGGCATCACGTGCCACTTCGACGACAGATCCGTCCTTTGCGACGATCTGGATGCTGGTTGGGAGTCCATCCTCGGCGGTGAAGAGATATTTTGTCTCTTCTGCCGTTGCTTCAGGAGTGGCCGAAACGTCCGTAGCGGGCTGCTCGCGATTTTTGAAATAGATGTAAGTACCTATCAGCGCGAGCAATAGTACTAAATAGACAACAGTCGAGCGTCGAATCATACATCAGCCCTGTCGCCTGCGTGCCAGCCATGTGGAGACACCGCCCATCACAACCAATCCAGGGATGATAAAGACCGAACTAAGCAGGATCAATATCCAGTGAATTTGGGAGGGAACATTGAAACTGCGTTCCGTGGCGTTCTTGGGTGTAATGCTGGCAAGATTTTCCTGTTCGGCAGACCAATCCACCGAATTGACAAACATGTCGCCATTGCCATAGGCATCGAAGATCTGATCCACTGCGAATGCGGATGTTCCGAACGCAACAACACGACCCTTGGTGGTCGTATTTTCAGCAGCCACCGCCAGTGTCAACGGACCGACAACTTCGCCATCATCTAATTGCACCTGCCCGCCTTGGGTCAGGCTGTCAAAGTTAGTCTCGCCCCAGGAGCGTTCGTTGGTCTGAACGATGGGAGATGCGGTTACATTCTCGATCGAACCGCTAATGCTCAGGCTGCGAGTGAACGGGAAGAAGGCTACAAGATTGTTCATATTGACCGTGACCGGATGCGTCGAGTCGTAATAAGCGGCCGCGGCGGTTGTCGGCTGCGGGCTGTTCAGGTCAATGACGATATCGTTGTTGAACGTGATGCCCCAATCCTTGGAGAGCATATCTGCAAGTGGGTCAGCCGAGTCACCGAATTCTGTCAATGGCGTGGGGTCCTCCATTACAATCAGTGAGCCGCCGTTTGCCAGGAAATCCTTGAGGAGCTTTACTTCATTGTCTGAAACAGGCTTAACAGGACCGGCGATCACGATCACGCTCGCATCCTCTGGAATCTTGTTATCGACCAAAAGATTCAAGGTCTTGGCTGTGTAATTTTTGGATTCCAGTGTGGAGAGCGCGCGTGTCATGGACTGATCGCTGCTTTGTTGAGTATCGCGTTCGCCATGGCCGGTAAGGAAGTAAATACCGCTGCTGTCGGGGTTCAAAAGCCGCAAAAAGCCCTTGAGAATTTCTTCTTCACTTGCGAATGCCACAATTTCCTTCTGCTTGCCCATCTGGAGCAGTATCTTTCCGTCTCCGGTCACGCCAGCGTTCAACGCCGCCTGTGGATCGGTATCAGGATTGATGAACTTGTAATCGAATTTGCCGTTGCTGTTGGACTTAATGTTGTTCAACAACGTCTCAGCAGACTGTGTGCTGGTTTGCGAGAAGAAGGCTGTGGCGGTCACTTTCTCAGGGAGGGTGTTGATCGCAGACAACAACTCCGGTGAAAGTGTATTTACATTGTCCTCTGTCATGTCGGAAACCGGCACAGGATTCTGGAAGGCGAGTACATTACCTACGACCAGAATGCCTACGAATGCCAGGATCATGATAACCGAGTTGCTGCCATAGCGTGCCTGACGGCCGGTAAAGAAACGTCGGACGCGGTCGGGTTCCATTAAGGCGTAGACGGCCAGCCCTAGAATGATCACGCCCACACTGGCGATGATGTATTGGTTGAGCCGGTCAAGATTGGCAACAGTGAACACCTGCATGGTAGCAAGTCCACGCGTGATGCCAAGCAGGATGGTCGCAATGACGGCCAGAAAGGCGACGATCAGAGCGATGAAGGAATAATTCCTGGATTGGGTCTTGTTGCTCATTAGCTCCACCTCCGAATTTCAACAGCGGTGGTACCTGTAAACAAACCAAGAGCGATCAGACTGATAAAGTACACAATGTCTGTCAAATAAATGCGTCCGGAATTAAACGCTTCGTAGAAATGGGTCTGCATACTGAGGTAACGGAAGACTTCACCTGACGTTCCCTGCAGGACATTGGCAGGGAAACCGATCAACCACCAGAGAAAAACGAACGTGCTCAGCGTGACGAAGAACGCCGCGATCTGGTTGGTGAAGATGGCTGAAATCCCTACGCCGAGAGCGAGGAAGGATGCCGAGACCAGGATCACACCTAAATACGACGACAACATTAGTTGACGGTCAATGCTGGGAGTTACAAGCGGGGGGATGATGGTAACACTCCCAATGACAATACCGTTCAGAATAATGGGATAGATCAACGTTACTGCCAGGATGGAGAGAATAAAGAGAAGACCACCCAGCCATTTGCCGGCGACCAATTCAAAGTCCCGGACGGGAGCCGTGAGCAGGAGTTCGAGAGTCCCCATGCGGGCTTCATCTGCCAGCAAACGCATTGTTAACGCGGGAATGGATAACACAAGAAGAAAACCAAATGCTCCCGTGATCGGGGAAATATCCGGCGTGGCACCAAAGGATTGGAATGCGTTCTGAATGTAGTAATAGAGATTGATGGCGAAGATGATGCCTACGGTGAGCAGCATCATGAACGCCACCACGTATGCTATGGGACTGATAAAGTAGTGATCGTATTCTCGTTTTGCAATTGTCCAAATGTTTCGCATATTTTCCTCACGAGGCCTTTTTGGCGTTCGCGTTATCGCGAGTGAGTTCAAGGAAGATCTCCTCGAGACTCAAACCGATGGGGCGCATTTCAAGGAGGTCAAAGCCGGCCGTGATGACAGCCTTTGCCACCTGCGGGCGGACATCCTGACCGGCGGAGAACTCAAACTCAACCGAGCCATCTGCCTTGGCTTCCACATCGCGTACTCCTTTGACCTTGCTGACTTTCGCGGGCAGCTCGTCCGATTCGCCGCGTACACGTAGCAGGACGCGCTGCGAACCGACGAGTCGGGATTGCAGGTTCTCGGGCGTATCTTCAGCGACGATCTTGCCTCGATTGATGATGAGCACGCGGTCGCAGATCTGCTGCGCTTCCGACAGGATGTGCGTGGAAAGCAGTACGGTGCGGTCCTTGCCGATCTCGCGGATTACCTTGCGGATCTCCACAACCTGGGCCGGGTCGAGACCGATAGTGGGCTCGTCGAGGATGATCACTTCGGGGCGATGGATCAACGCCTGGGCCAACCCGACGCGCTGCCGCATACCTTTCGAAAAGTTACCGATATAACTGTTGGCACGGTCCGCCAGATTGACCATTTCCAGAGTTTCGTACGCTCGGTCATCAGAATTGGGAATCCTGCGCAGATCAGCCATGAACTTGAGATATTCGATGGCAGTCATGTCGTTATACAACGGGACAGTTTCGGGCAGGTATCCGACGCGCTTGCGAACCTCGAGCGACTCTTCCACAATGTCATAACCCGCCACGATGGCTGTGCCATCCGTGGGAGGCATGTACCCGGTGAGTATTCGCATTGTGGTTGTCTTACCTGCGCCGTTGGGACCTAGAAACCCGACGATTTCTCCCTGTTCCGCATCGAAGGTGAGGTTGTCAATGGCACGGCGAGCGCCATAGTCCTTGGTGAGACCATTGACTTGGATCATTGGTGCTCCTTAAAATGGAATGTGTGGTTACAAACAAATGGCACAGACGCCATACGGCGACGGTGCCATCTCCTGAACTCTATTGGTAGTACTCAGATACTATACAAAAATCATCATCTAAAGTCAAGCAGCTTGTGAACTTCTAATCAAACCCTAATCTGCCTTCAAAACCCGATAAACGCTATCTATTATCGCAGGAAGAAGTACCAGATGCCCACTGCCGCGGCGGCGCAAAAGAACAAAACCAGCACAGCGAGAAGTGCCAGCATCCAACCATTGGTTGTATCGGGCTCGATCGTTGGGTTGACCGGCATCGGCTGGCGTGGGGTATGACGCGTAGTATCGGGTGCAACGCTCATCGAGACAGATGTTGATGGTTGCTGTCCCTGCGTTCCCATGAATCCTTCCACGAAATCGGGGATGCCGTTGCGGTTCGCGTCGAGCGCCCCCATAGCTTGTTCGTATTTCGCTCGCGCCTCAGGCGGTAGTTCGTCCAGGCTGTTGAACTCTTTTCCGTCCACAAGAACCTTGATGGTATTGGAAATGATCGACGCACCGGCTGTATTTTCAACGATGTCGGGAACACCATTCCTGTTATTGTCGGCGAAAACGTTGGCAGTATTTTCAAAGGCATCGGGGACACGGTTCCCATTCTGGTCTTTGAGTGACCCCATGGCTTGCTCATATCGTTGACGCACGTCGGCGGGCATTTCGTCTACACTGTTATAGGTCTTTCCATCGATAACAATAAGTCTGGGTTTCATGGCAGCCTCCGTTCCAAGTGTACAGGAGGACGAAATGTGGCGCAAGCATTTTTTGAATTTGATGCTGATTTATAATGTCTATCAATTCGCCAATGGAGGCACAATGACTGAACTACTTTATCAGACCGACGCCTATTTGCAGGAATTCGACGCTATTGTCACAGGAGTGTTATCCGAGGAACGCGCGGTAGTGCTAGATCGCAGCGCCTTTTATCCCGGCGGAGGAGGGCAGCCCTGTGACTTTGGCTCGCTGACAGTTTCCAGCGTGACGTACCCGGTGGAAAAGGTCAAAAAGCAGGGAGAGGATGTGCTGCACTTTCTCGGGGGAACCGAGCCGTTACCCGCCTCAGGTTCCGCTTCGCGCGGGACCCTGGACTGGGATCGGCGGCATAAGTTGATGCGCACTCATACGGCGCTCCACGTCTTGTGCGGGACAGTGTTCCGCGACTATGGTGCGCTCGTCACCGGTGGGGATATGGATCCGCTCAAAGGTCGCATGGATTTTGAGTTCGCCTCGATGCGCGGGGAACTCGTCCGTGAGATCGAAGCGGCAGTTAATAAAGAAGTGGCGCAGGGACGCGAGATTCGGGTCCAGATATTGCCACGCGAAGAGGCATTCCAAATCCCTGACCTGATTCGTACCAAGATCAACCTTTTGCCCGAAGGCATTGCCCAGGTACGGACGGTCGAGATCGTTGGGCTGGATTTGCAGGCCGATGGCGGCACGCATGTCAAAAACACCAACGAAGTCGGCACCATCCGCGTTGTTGATTACAAAAGCAAAGGCGCGATCAACAAGCGGATCTATATCGAGATCGAATAAGCTATTTCAAAGGAGAATGAAATGAAACGAAATATCCCAATTTTGCTGGCTGTGCTGGCGCTTGTCTTTTCGTCCCTTGCCTGTGCGGCGCTCAGCACTGAAATGAGTCTGGATAACCTGCGCATGGCTCACGACGAAGATGGGAAACAAATCACCTCCACATTTTCGGTCACAGATATCTTTTATGCGGTCTCTGATTTGAAGAACGCTCCGAAAGGGACCGTGATCAAGGCGGTCTGGGTGGCTGTCAACGCGGCGGATACGGAACCCGGACTTGAGTTCCAGGAACAGACGTTTGACATCACCGATGATTCTTTCTCAGGAACGATCTACTTCCAATTGTCCAACGATGGACCCTGGCCGACCGGTCAATACCGCGTGGATCTCTACTTGAACGATACACTCTCGCAGAGCCTGGAATTCACTGTAGAATAGTGCTCCATGTCAATCAAAACAAAACGCGCTCCACAAAGAGCGCGTTTTGTTTTCGAAGAAGACGAATCTTTATGAGAGCAAAACTTGTCCGCAGTATTCGCATTTGTCCATGCCGAGTTCAAGCGTGCCGCCGCAGTTCGGACACTGGATAGTCTCCACTTTGATGGGATAGCCCTGTGCCTTGAACGCCGCTTCATTGTCCGCGAGATCGCTGCGCAGACGTTTGAGACGGGCAAGATAGGCATCACCGGTCACTTCACCTGATTTACGCAGGCGCTCCACATCGGCAATGGATTCCTTCAACATGCGCCGCTGTGCTTCGAGCGATTCGCGGCTCGTATTCTGGAAGGAGACCTTCATCTCCGGTTTCTTGGGTATGGATGCCAGGATCGCAGCGATGACAAGAATGATTCCCGATATGATCACACCCACAATTAATGGCGTGTATTGGAAGCCCGGTATCGAGCTAAAGTTGACCTTGTCCACTTGTACTTCACTGCCGTCGGCGATGACCACATACCGTTGCCCGCCGAGCTTGCCCACATCGATGCGCGTGATGCCGGTGTTATGTGTGGGCAGGTTGTTGCGCGAACCCGTATCTGTAAACACCGCGACCTCGCCGCTGTCTGCGCCGATGACAGCTTCCTCTTTGCCGTCGCCATCGATGTCGATGCCCGAGATTTCGGTAACCTTATCGGAGAGCGAACCGTTCCAGAGTTGATTGCCGGTATTGGAGAAGGCCCATACGCCGCCTTCTTTTCCGCCTGCAACGATCTCACGCGAAGACGGATCGCCGTTCAATTCCACCTCGCGGACTTCGCTAATGGCTTGTCCCAGTGACTTGTTGAAGAGCGTGCTCCCGTCTGCCGCACTGTAAATGAAGAACGCACCATACTCGCCGCCAGTGATGATCTCACTATTCCCATCGCTGTTCAGGTCGAACGCACGCAGACGGCGCAGTTGTTCCTGTGAATGAGACCAAACCTGACTCCCGTTCGCGTCGTAGACTGCAATGTTGCCGTCGTTCGTCGCGATGGCGGCATAGGTCTGCCCGTTGATCTTGGCATCGTCCATGCCGCGGACTTCTGCACTGCCAAGGTTGGATGACCACAGCGGCTGGCCGTCGAGACTCAACGCCAGGAGTCCACCATTAGAATCGCCGAGGATGATCTGAGGTCCGGATGGGAAGCGGATAAGCGCTACGCGGGCGGGGAATCCGATATCCAGCGCGGTCGCCAGAGTCTTTTGCGAATCCTTGCTGATCACATCTACCGACATGCCAGTGCCAACGTAGAAGACAATGATATCCTCCACACCATCACCGTTCACATCGCCGAGTGTGGTTTTGGGGCTGCCGTACGAGAAGTCCCACGTTACTGCACCATTGCCATCGTAGACTGTGATATTGCTGGTGTTCTGGATGAAGAGCTCATCCTGTCCGTCACCGGTCAGGTCAATGACCTTCATGCTTTCAGCGGTGGAATAGGGTTTTGTCCAGGCTGCGTTCGCACCGAATTTTTCGGCGGTGATCCCTCCGCTAAACGCAAATACGCCAGACACAACCATGACCAGACAGATCAAGACAAACGCAACGATGAAGGGGATGATTTTGCGACTCATTTAAGCAGCCTTTCTTTGTAAAAGCGAATAAGCAAAATGGATAAAGCCAAGGATCTGGTCGTGTTCTACTTCTTCAAACGGTGAACTGGCGACAACGTCAATGATGCCGCCTTCAGTGCTTAATTGGTTGATCGTGTATTTACCAATGTTTGCGCCCTGGCGGAATTGGTTGCTCTGCACGATCTTATAGACTTCCGGGTTGACCGCGATGCGGACTTTGAGTTGTTGCTCACTGCCCTTGAACTTGACAGGCTTTAATTTCGATTTACCGCTGATGCGGCTGCGTTTCCAATACGATTGGCGCTGCTTGGTGCGCTGAATGGCCGAAACGCGCAGCACATTGCCATCGTACAATTTCGCCTTGAGCGCCAGCCATTCATCACGAAAATGATCGGTGGTACGGTTCTGTGTATCCTTGGTCTGGCGGGCCACTTTTGCTGGTAATGTGGCACCGGTCAGATCGAGGTGACCGAGGAAGGTGGAATTGGGCTTTAAGTCATCGCGCAAGGTGTATAAAATATTTTTGGTACCGTTATATCGAGGGGAAAAATCGTGCGAGTCGCTCTTGCGGAGTCCGCGTGCCAGCACGATGGCGGCGACCCACAGAGTAACCCCACCAATCGAGAAAACGAACGAAAAATACCCCAACAAGTCAATGAACAGATCAATGAAGATCAGCCCAAGGCCGATAAAGAAGATGACAAGGGGAACCCAGCGCCATTTGTCGCCCGCTGTTTCGGTCTTTTGCAGCTCGGAAACGAAGTTATCCATACCGTGCATGATTGTATCCGGCCGGTCAGCAAGCGAGACATACACAGGCGTGTAATCCTTTTTCCCGGCGGCAGGCGCCGGTGTTTTTTTACGAGCGGTGTTGAGAAGATATACAAAAATGCTGATACTGATAATTAAAACAATACCACCAACGCAAATTAACGTCTCCATGACCTCTACTCCGAGTTTATAATGCGTTCGATGAAACGAATCCTTTATACAGCCTTCGACATCGTTCCAAGCCCAAAGGGCGCTTCGACGCATATTTTGCATAACATTCGCGGGCTAGTCAATAGCCAATTTGACGTACACCTCATTACACCCAACGATGGTGTGCTGCCCAATGAAGACTCGATCGAAGGGGCGCGCGTTACCCGCATCACACAGGACCTGACGCAAAACTTTTTGGCCCGTGCAGCTCATTTTGGCAAAAGCGTTTTTACCCATGTAATGCTACACCCTGACTATGACGTTGTTCATTATCGGAACATTTGGGATGGCCTTTCCCTTGCACAGAACAAG
>CAZKSG010000178.1:0-9118 GCA_964555335.1 uncultured Anaerolinea sp. | reverse complement strand
CGGTGTTGGGCGGCGTTATGTAAAGTAGACCACACTGCTCCAGTCAATAAAAGCGTGTAGTATCGTCCCGGCTACCACACTCTCTGTTCGGAGCAGGATATAGCCGAATAGAAGACTTATGGGAATAAGCGACAGAGAAGACACTAGAGCATCCGTTCCAGACATTCCCATAATTGTAATTCTCTGAATAACATGCCCCACAGCCATGAGTGTGGATGCCATGACCCAACCCCATGTTGTTCCTAACCATAGCATCAGACGCGTTTGTAAATAACCACGAAATCCAAATTCCTCACCGATCCCAACGACTAGAAAGGTTATGAATGCCCAAACGTCGCTTGGCGAGACAGATCGTAACACTCCCGCCGTAGAATACCTTTTCATAATAATGTTGAATAGGAAGATAAAGGCTGACAGAATGATACCTAATAAAGCCGATTTTCCAAGATTGCGTTTTGTGATCCCAGCGCTCGATAAAGTTTCATGGCGTCTTCTTAACACAAACAAGGCTGGACCGAAAAACAGGCAGTCAAGCATGATCTGGCGAATGACATCCCACAGACCAAATTCCTGATGTTTGCCTCCAGAAATTCCCATGATAGAAAAGAGCAGGAATAATCCAGAGATCGCAACCCAGCCGATGAAGATTGCTATTAAGGCATTGAGGGCAGATCTTCGCACATCTGAAAATTGATGTTCTTCATGGGTAAATGTGATCCCATCGGTAAAAAAGTAGACAAAATACCCCATGCCTATGATCATCATGAATTCAAAAAAGGTATCGTTCATAGACTATTCGCAGAAATACAACGCTTGTCAAATCGCATTGCAGTTCACTACAGTCAGCCGCCCAACGAATGGTGTTACCGCGTTGGGGTGGGTGTAGATTCTGCCAGGGGCAAAAAAACTCGAAACCAGAAAAATGTTGGCTGTAGGTGCCGCAGACTCCCACACTCAGGTGCGCGCTGTGTTAGGTGGCAGTGGGTTCTTTCTTTGACATGGGCTGGAATTCGTCTGTCCCTTTGATCACTACGATAGTAAAACCAGCTAAAAAGCCTATAACTGGATAATAATACAACACCAGCCCGGTTAAACCTGCAATTTGGTGTTCCCACATCCATAGATTCCCGTCTGCATCTAAAGCAAATTTGACCGCGCCTTTGCCTTCCACTCTATAGATATATTCCATCTGATATAGTTGTTTGACCTGAAAGAGCGGCGGCAAAGTAAAAAAATCTGCACCGTAATACTGGATGGGAGAAATTGGCTCGCCTGAAAAATGGTCTTCTCTATTCCACACCAGAGGGAATGAGAGTGTCATTTTATCGTCGTCAGTGGTGAACCCGAGAGAAAACACCTTACCTGTTTCTGTTGTAACGAATAATGTACCAGCATCTGTGACACCTACGATCTGCACGATACTCTCTTCTGGTTTACCCACACGATGCCAGATTTCCAGTAAACCGTGGAACAATAGATAAGCGTAGACATACCCCAGCACCAACCCCAGGAATGGCAAAGTCCAAAGGCTGAATTTCCTCATAGAGATCGTCTCATCACCGAACCGAGCCATCCACTTCCAGCAACCATCAGTGCCGCCAGAATGTCGAAAGGCAATGAAACCAGACCCAGGTTAATCATAGCAGGACCAAAGTTTTGTGATGAAGCTGCCGGCATGCTCCCCAAAAAACCCAGTAAGAAGAACCAACCAGATGGGACACAAAAATAGGCAAGCAAGATCGGGATGGCAGATAGAACCCACGTGCGCTTATCGTTTATCACAGGATGGGTCAGATTTGCCAGGAAGGATACTGCGATCGGAATGAGCACGCCAGACGTTAAGAACACCAGTGCTGTGGCAACACCCGGCGAAAACCGGAAGCTCAACACAAAGGAATAGGGCAGCAGGTAGATAAAGAATATGGCTGGCATTGCAGCTACAAGCCAAAACGCCAGTCCAATTTTACTGGGATGGATCGGTCTCGAAGGTATAGATATGGACTTGCTCATTTTATATCCAATGCTGGACCTCAGTATGGAGGTACTGAAGTTCAGCCCAACGGCTGGTGTCAGTGGCATGGCAGGAGGGACAAGATAACGCCTGAGAGCAGAACAAACTTGAAGCCACGAAAATACTTGTAAAATGCGCTGCGTACCCACCCGTCCGCTACACGCGGTGCTAGACGCGTGTTTCTTCCGGCATACTTATCTTTGCGCAGGATCAATATCATTCTTGATCCCCGCGATTAAATTTCTCTACCCATAGCTCTGATAATGAATCAGATTGTTGCTTTAGCGGTGATGTCGGCATCTCAAAATCGTCCGGAAGAACGATCTCCAAAAAATCGAAAATGCGTTTCAGAGTATCTCTCTGATCAACGACAAAATCTTCGTAGATGACTCTCAGTGGTTCAATCCTGCGCTGGTGAAAATACGTTTCCCAGCCTTTTGCATCCACGCGCACCTCACGGATGCATTGCCCAATTTGGTGAAAATTATAGACTGGATCTCTCACAGGTTGCATGTCAGAGTTATATGAATTGGTTTGCGCAGCCCTTGCTAATGAAATGCCCTGCCGCGTGACATCCCGACGGCGCAATGAGATATAGCGGAGCGGGGTCGGGTAAAGGTCTTCCAGGCAATCCAGTCCGACAAAATCAACCACTTGCAGAAAATGAGCCTTGGTGCCAAAAACCCCGTTGGGAGTGGTCTGCTTCTCAATTAATTTCTGTATATGCTCTGGAGTGTAAAGCAAGTCATCAGGGAAGAAATTAGTGGCATCGCCCATATGCCAGGGGTTAAAGTTCTCTGTGGGTACTCCGGCGAGACCAGTGGATTTCAACAAATCGACGAGAAGTTGACTACCACTACGAGGGGAAGACGCAATCAGGTAACAGGTATGTGGAATATTCATCAAGAATCCCTCGAAGATTGTGAGTTACTCAAGCATTTAACTATGATTTATCCGGAAATATTCTGTGCAATACCCTCTGTTGGGTGTTATACAGAACGATTCCATATAACAGCGTATCTGCAATTGTACGCCTCCCGCAAATCAATCCTCTCAATCGTAGATATGACCGTCCTGGCTCCACTGCTATAACAACATCTTGATATGCGGCTCGATAATCGCAGCAATTTTTAGATGCCATCGAACGATCTCTTCCGCCCCTTTTCTATCGCCAAGCTGTAACCACCAGCTCGCATTCAGGCAGGCGTAAGCATAGGTAAACGCAAGCACGCGCTCCAATTCAAGTGCAAGTGTATCTGCAAGGATGGTCGCATTATTCAGCAGGCGGGTCTCGTTGTGGACCAGTTCTGGCATCACCGGATTACAGAGCGTGTTGGCACAGTCATACGTGCGCTCACCCACCACCCCTTTTGGATCAAAGGCGAGCCAACCGCGCGATGTGTGCCTTATATTGTAGTGCTGAAGATCACCATGCAAAACCCGTATGTCCCGTTGATCAGCGAGTAACCGCTCAGCAAGGGAGGCACTCCGCACATAGATAGACTCGAGACCTGCTTGTTTGTCCGCCGCAGCTCTCACAAACAGCGCTTCAAACCAGTGATCAAGCATAACCATACCGTCTTTTGGAACATCTTGAGGAACACCGTGAAGTTGTTGGATTACCTGGGCAATGATACGCGTAGCGTTTTCATCTTCACCGCGCTCGACCAGTTGTACGAGTTCATCACCTGCAGCGTATTCCATCAGTTGAGCTCCATCATCGTAGCGCAATATCCGCACCGCTCCGTGACCATCAAAACAACGCAGTGCTAACGCTCCGCGTTGTTCATCCACTTCCGATGAAGAAAGCAACTTAAGAACAACCATCTCGCTATCATGCAAGACAGTATAAATCTGACTGGTCATCGTCTGCTTGAGAAGATGTGGGGTCGAAAGATGCCACGCCGCCAGGTAGCGATTTAGCTTTTCGTTGTCTATCAAGGTAATCCTCATGTACTTGGAATAACAGACTGCGTCGTAAGCCAGGGATTAATCACCTATATAGCAACACAACGGCTGGCGTTCCCCGCGGGTGGATGTGACGAGGTAACGAAACGGAACCGGACTTCTTGCCTGAATCAAACTCAAAGCGCGGAGTCCCACCGCCAAATCTGCTGCACTCATTGTTGGGCAGTTCCTAAAAACCATACACGGATATATGCGCTTTGCTGTTTATATCGAATGCGGTTCGCTGCCAATTCGAAAACCTTTGGATAAGCCGCATTCCTGCAATGCGCGCCATCAAATCCATTTCGCCAGGAGTAATCAGGCGACAAACAATTGGCGACATCGTGATACCCTGTGTGGTAAATCGAACATGGTTCTCTTCGAGTAACTGTGTCACTGGGTCATAACGGGCGACATCCAGTCCGACCGTTTCTTTACCGACATATTCAGTGTGAACATAATCTGACTTGTCTGGGGAAATCCATGCATGAGGCAATGCGGTTTCAACGATGAAATGTCCATTGGGGGTAAGGTGACGTGCAGCATTTTCAAAGCAACGAATCTGGTCATCTACGGTAAGGAGATTGAATATGGTATTAAAGACCAAATAGACGAGGGGGTAATGGCGGTTGGTTGTTGCGCTACTCATATCCCCAATGATCACATTGATATTTTGCCCTTCGGGTTTGGCACGAAGTTGTTCAACCATATGGGGCGACAATTCAATGCCATCCACCTGGACGCCCCTGGTTGCTAACGGAAGTGCGATTCGACCAGTCCCGATTGCAAATTCAAGAGCGGAGCCTTCCTTTGCAAATTCTGCAAGAAACGCCGCCGCATCTTCTTCATCGCCGCGCTTGTCATCATCGTACTGTGCAGCTACATCTGAGCCAAAACTCGTTGCAGGGTCAAAGTCTTTCATTTTTATTTCACTCTCTTTTCTGTTTCGAAATGGATATACCTTCCATCACTGTACCTCCCAACGGCTGGCCGGGATTCTGTTTGGGAGCAGAGAAAACTCAAAGCGAGGAAAATGCTCGCCGTAGGTGCCGCAGACTTCCACCCGCCACGTGCATTATCCCGATGCCCTTCGGGGCGCTTTGCTAGCCTGCTTCATTCTGTAGAAATTGAAACTCTGCGAACCGATTCAACCATTTGACGAACAACGTCTACCACTAAACCTGGTTGGTCATTTTGTATTCCATGACCACTTTTCTCAGCTACAAGTATTTGGCTATTTGACGATAATTTTGCTAAATCTGCTTGCAGCTCCTGCCAAACTATTTCAGCCTGTTTTGCCTGTTCGACTGGCATACGAGCAAACAAATCAGGGACACCATGCCGTATAACGATTAGCGGAACATTTCCCAATGAGCCAGTTACGCTTAGTTGCTTATCACTCTCTTTGCTTGCGGCTAACTCATCAAGATTGCTTTGAAAATATTTGGGCTGGAATCCAACTTCAAGATATGTAGTTCGTGTTTCAGGTGGTAATTTCATTACTAGTGGTGGCGCAGCTTTTTCTCCCATTAATTGGCCTAGCAAATTTAGCACACCTAATCGTGATGCCAATAACATCACCTGATACATTCCTTTTCCAGATGCTTCGAGTCTTTTCCATGCGGGGGGCATTTTTGAGTTGATGGCTTCGTGTCTCGCATCAAGCAAAATAATACCAGCCACATCTTCAGGGTAATTTTTGGCAAAAAGCCGGGCAGTGTGACCACCAAAAGATGCGCCAACCAAGATATATGGCTTTTCAATTTCTGCCCTTGTCAACAAAGTGTGTAATTCTGTAACAATTTGTTGGCTAGTACGAGGATTGGGTCCAGATTCGCTCCAACCAAAACCTGCACGGTCATAGGAACAAGCGGTGGTGAATTTTGCCACTTCGCTTTGAACTAAACTCCAATCCAGTGACCAACTTGCACCGCCAGATTCAAATACAACTGAGGGGCTTCCTTTGCCAGTGGAATAAATATGCAACTGATGGCTACCGATGTTTACCAACTTACCAATTGGTGTGCGAGAATTTTGACTCACAAAAATCGTTTCCTTAGAATATTTATGTTTTTTCAAAGGGCGGATTAACTATTGCTTATACAGCACATGACTGCATAAGAGACCATGTGTAAATTATACGCCTCCCCAATCTCTATAACCTGCAACTTTCTCCGCTCCCGCCCTGTATTCCTCTCATCATCGCCCATGCGATCATCGGCAGGTGATTGTGGCTGATCGTCTGCGACGGGTTAATGAACTCGCTTCCCGCCTACACCATCCCGAATGAGCGCAGCGCAAAGCCGCCTGAAAATCCGGAGAAACTCCATGAAACGCATTCATCTTGCACTCGTCGCCCTCGTTCTTGTCAGCCTGGCCTGCGGGCAAAGTTCCGATCTGCCCGCATCCCCGCAGCATTCCGTTTTCGACGAGGGTCGCACCGCCTACGGCTTCTTCCCCTCCCCGCCGCAGGTGTCCATCTTGAGTGTGTTCGACACATTCAAAGCCATCGGCGAGCACGGCGATTTCGTCCTCATCCAACAAAACTGCGCCTGGCAAGACTTCGTCACCAGTGTGGATGGAAAATCCCAGACCCGCACCGACCTGGTCAACCAGGTCAAACTCTCCGGTCAGAACGGACTCGATACGGTATTCGTCCTCGACGCGCTCAACGGACTCAACCGGCGCGAGTTCGCCGGTCTGCCCGCAGGCTGGGAGGCGAGCTTCGCCAACCCGGATGTACGCAGCGCCTATCAGAACTATGCCCTGTGGATTGTGCGCACCTTCCAGCCGCGTTATCTTGGGCTCGCCTCTGAGATCAACACCTACATGGATGCCTACCCCGGTGACGCGCCGAACTTCATCAGCCTATACAAGGAGATCTACGCCCTCGTCAAAGCCGAAGCGCCGCAAACACAGGTCTTCGTCACCTTCCAATGGGACGACCTCAACAACATGTTCCCCCAACCCGAAGAAGGGAACCGGGAACCATACGACACGAACTGGGAACAGGTCGAAGCCTTCGAACCGAATCTGGATGTATGGGTCATCTCCACCTATCCGTACTTCGTGTTCAATGGGAAGGACATCCCTGCCGACTACTACTCCCCGCTTCTCTCGCGGACCGATAAGCCGCTGGCCGTTGCTGAAGGTGGGTTCACCACTCAAGCCGTGATGGGTGTCACCGGCTCAGACGAGGGACAGGTGGCCTACCTGAACGCCATCCACGAACAATTGGGAAAGCGACTCGTCTTTTGGGTCAACACGATCCTCAGCGACCTCGATATCGATTCGTATGCAAAACAGATGAAAAAGAACGGCGTCCCTGTACAGGACACCCAAACCCTGGGCGCCTTTGCCTACATCGGCTTACGCAACGTGAACGGCGATCCCAAACCGTCTCTGGAGGTATGGGACCAGTTCCGCGCCGGGCGATAGCTATTGCTTAACGGTGATCTTCCAGGTCATCTCGGTTGCCCCGGCTGGGTCTGCCAACTTGTGAACCACAAACCGCAGGGTATGCGTGCCAGGCGAAGGTTTCTCCAACTCCACATTCCATGAACGATATTTGTACCCACCATAGCTGTCGTCAATGGTGCCGAAGGCCGGCAGGTTTACAGGGATCTCGTCAAAGTACATCTCCCATGTAAGAGTGGGCCAGAGCGCATCCAGGTCACTGACCGAATCACCGCTGATCCCATAGCCGATGAACACACGTCCCAAACGGGGCAGTTCGCACTCCTTGGTGAGCACGGCCGGGCTGAAATCCGTCTCGATCGCATCGCAAAATGACAGAAAAGTGATTCCCCAATCGCGCCGGTTTTTGGCGATGCGGAAGCTCATCTCGCCCAGCGTATCTCCCGGCTCGATCATCTCGGATGTGGTGGGCACTGGCGTTACCGGCGTCACCACCGCGGGCGCACAGGATGCCAGCAATAGCATAATAAACAAGATCAGAACGTATTTCTTCATAAGGAGGATTGTACGCCAAAAGCGTGTGGTCAAAGTCCGGTCACCGCCCGCTGGACGAATGTGAGGATCGCCATGACCAGGAACAGCACAATGGCGGTGATGCTCCATACCCGCCCGGCGTTCGCAGCGATCCCCAGTAGCCCGCCGGTGCCAGCAAAGAACAGCATCACATAGCTGATCACGATCCAGCGCGTCTGCCGGAACTCGATCTTCAGAATGTAATCGAGCAGGGCTTCCACGACCAGCCAGGCAAGCATGCATCCGATCTGGATGTAGTACAAAGCAGGTCGCTGCAACTGTGGCGCCCGCCAAAGTAGGTAGAGCAGGGGAATCCCAAGCAGGAATTCAAAGTAGCCCATCCAATGACCATATTCGGGCTTTCCCACCAGCCGAAAAACAAAAACAGCGATCGCTGAGATATAGAATAACACAGCGACCACAGCACCCAACTGATTTGTCCGTTCCAACATGGTCCCTCCCTTAGCGGTATTGAGTTAATACGGCATCAACAATGAGGCGATGATCATCTCACCCACCAGTTGGTCTTTGCCGCTCAGAGTTGTCTCTCCACAGTGTGTGTCACCGGCACTGAAGAGGAAGGCAAATTCCATATTCTCGCGCAGGATGTTCGCATCGGTCTGGCCGTGATAATAGATCGAGTCCACCTGTCCGTTCGGGCAGACGAGCAAGACACGTCGCGCCGGGTCCCCTGCAATCTCGAGAGTCCCCAGCTCGATAAAATTCCCTTCGCCTGCGCCGGTTGGCCAGAGCAACACGTCTTCTCCCACGTAACGAAACGTCATACGGATGTTCTGTCCCAGCGCCGCCTCTTTGGGATGGATGAGGAGAATATGCCCATCGAGGGGCGAACCGGAGGTTGGTTCATCGACCATCCAATCATCGGGCAGGAGCAGTGAAAATCCATCGACCGGATGGGTATATGTGATCCAATTTTGGTAATCGTCGGGGTTGATCGGGATCGGCGTGGGAAAAGCGGTGGGAACAGGATCTGGTGACTCGGTTTGCATGGACCCGGCGGGCGCACACTCGCCACGGAAATACGCCCATTCGTCACACTCACTTCCATCAGGGAAGACACAGATTCCCACTTGTCCGCCTGCTGCATCCTGACGGATCTCCAACCGGCCGCCATGCTCCTCGCAATAAACAGAGGCTGGGTTGGGCATG
>CAZKSG010000177.1:0-9152 GCA_964555335.1 uncultured Anaerolinea sp. | reverse complement strand
AAATAATCATCTGACCTGCGGCTCTTTTGGTTTTCGCTGCCATATTTGTCGAACATGCGTTGGAAGATGGACATGTCGCTGGGTGCCATGTTGATGATCTCGAACCCGACATTGAATGATGTAGGGTCGATATGATCAGGGGAACACCATTTACTGCGGGCGATGAAGACCATGGAATTCTTATCAGCAATATCGGACGTGAGCTCGATATGCAGACGGAAATCCTGTCCGGGCATGATCTTTTTGGGGCTGTCGAGTTTGAATCCACCGGTGCTGATGTCGGAAATATACCCCAATAATTCCTTGGTCGCATCATTTGTAACTTGCATGTAATAGGAAAACTCTCGGCGGCTGATCTTTCGCTTGTCTGCCATGTGTGCCTCCTTTCAGTAGTAGTATAAGATATGTGTAGGCAGGAAACAAGTATTTTGGAAAACAAAAATGTGTTTGTAATTTTGTAAGGTGCTATATGTGGCAAGGATCCTAAGGCAATAGCCAGATATGGATTTGCAGGAAAATAAGTGGGTGATATATCCCTATGGTGTAAAATGAATGCCATTCGCCATCGAGAAGGTTTAACGCAGGAGACTCTCATTGGAAATAGAACCCAAACCTCCCTCACGCCGTCCTGTTCTTATTTGGTTGATCGTTTCGCAGTTACTGGCGGCCGCTTCGCTGGTTTTCTGGCTGCTTATGGCTGGGCTTTCTGTTATGGCGTTCGATTCGGGAGTCTCCACTGAAGCATGGACGTTTGTGATTATGGTCTGGTCCTACCCGATCTGGCCGATCTTCTTTGCCGTTGCGTCATGGATCGCCTACGCCCGCAAAAAAGACCGGTTGGCAGGTGTGTTAACCACATTGACTTTCCTGCCTGTACTTCTTTTGATACTGATCATGGTGTTTGGCAATTTATGGTTTATGTATCAACTGCAAACAAATTCTCCGTTCTAGAAAAAGCGAAGGCAATCGCCTTCGCTTTTTTACTCTGCCTTCAAAATATGGGTGATGATGGTTGCCCCTGAGCCGCCGATATTTTGTGCCATACCGATCTTTGCCCCATCCACCTGTGTCTTGTCACATTCGCCGCGCAATTGTTGGACAACCTCCACGATCTGGTACATGCCTGTTGCTCCAACGGGGTGACCGCGTGCTTTCAATCCGCCGCGTGTACAGACCGGCACACGACCAGCAGGGCCGATCTCATTATCGAGACCGAGTCGCACGCCTTGGCCTCGTTCGGCAAATCCACATGCTTCGAGCGAGAGGGCAGACATGATCGAGAACGCGTCGTGCAGCTCGAATACATCGATATCTTTAGGTTCGATACCCGCCAGTTCATAAGCCCGCTTGGATGACAGGTACGCGGCATTGAGGAACAACGGGTCTTTTCTCGAATGGACAGCGATCGAATCTGTTGCGGATGCCGAGCCGGCCACCGTTATTTTCGGTTTTCCCTTCAACGATGCGACCCGTTCCGCCGGGACGATGATTGCCGCGGCTGCGCCATCACCGATGGGGGATGCATCGAGCAGATTGATGGGCGTGGCCACCATGGACGATTTTTCGAATTTCTCTACCGTGATCTTTTCATGCAAGCGTGCAAATGGATTGTTCATCGCGTTGGCATGTGCGTTGATCGAGAACGGAGCGAAGTCTTCATGTTTCCATCCAAACTCGTGCATATAGCGGCGCATGACCAGTGCATTGATGCCCACAAAGGAGATGCCCTGCTCCACTTCGTAATCGGCATCGGCAGCGGTTGCCAACGCCGCGGTGACATCATGCCCGGCTTTGTCGGTCATCTTTTCGACGCCCACGACCAGGGCAGATTCGGCGTCGCCTGCGGCAACAGCCATCAACCCGGCACGAAGCGCCGCAGCTCCCGAAGCGCAAGCCGCCTCCACTTTGACCGATTCCTGGCCCCAAAGCCCAATCCAATCGGAGAAGAATGTCCCCAACTGGTTCTGCCCACTGACCATGGGAGAGAGCATATTTCCAATGTAGAGCGCATCGACCTTGTCCAAACCGGCATCCTGCATGGCAGCGAAGGCAGCGTTGCCACCCAGCTCGCGCAGGGACAGGTCCCAGTGCTCATCTACTTTAATTTGGCCAATTCCAAGGATTGCAACTTGTCGCATTGTTTTACCTCAAAGATATTTTAACCCATCCGACTCTCAGGTTCTATCAAAACAAAAAGGAACGACTCTTGCCATTCTATTTTCGCTTTTATGGTTTTTGGGTCGTTATAGAGTCTGGCTTGTAATTCTTTTTTCTGCAACTATAATGATGGAGTTATATTGATCGACGGAGGAGCGCGAGATGGAACATTCGGTATGGGTGAACCAATTGCTGGACCGGGTCTGTGAACTAGGCGACGAAGGGCAGGCTGCGGTGCAGTACGTTCTTAATAATAATACGCAAATTGGGTTCAAAAAGGTAAGACCGAATATCGGGGCGTTTTGGACGATTCTTGGAAGAATCCATTTGAATTCGGTTTACTACAACTACGAAACATCCCTCGATGACGTGCGCATTCGAACTTTGATCGTTCATGAAGTGCGCCATCTACAGCAGGGACTGGCTACTGCGTTATCGGTCTATGGCGAACTGGATGCCTGGCAGTTGGAGTTTGGAATCTACTACCGTATCAAAGGAAAATATCCCAGCCCGGTGATCACTGAGTTGATGTCACTGCCTTTGGAATATGACCGTGTTGTGCTTAAGAAGGCGGCCACCCTCATGCAGTCCTATGCTGGGAAGGGGTATCGCGCCGATTTGCTTCCGCTATTTCCATGGGGACGCGAGATCCGTTATTGGCTTCTTCGCCGATAAAATCCGATACAATACGCACCATGAATTATCGCGACGAGATACTCTCATTATTAGCGGGTCAGAAGGTGGATAATTTCCCCGCGTTTAGCGGACTGATCCACGTTACCGCTGAAGGATTGCAGAGCGAAGGTCTCTCCCTTCATGAAGTCCATCATGATGCGCGGAAGATGGCACGAGCTGCAGTCAGTACGTTCAAACTAACAGGGCTTCCATCTGTTGCGCTGCCATTGGATCTGTGTGCTCCGGCTGAAGCGTTGGGCGCTGAGTTGAATTTTTATGAAGAAGGGGAGATGCAATTTCCGCAGGTAAAGAGATCGGCGTTTGAAAGTGCCAAGGATATCCGAAGCACGGGAGATAAAGAATGGGTAGGTGGGAGAATCGGTTTAATTTGTGAAGCGATTAAGCTGGTGAAAGAAGATATAGGAAAAAATGTTGTGATTTCAGGGACGATTCCCGGTCCATATACGCTCTTGCTGTATATCTGCAATCCAGGGAATTTATTCAAGGAAATGAAAAAAGAACCACAGGTTGTTATGGATGCGCTCTTTCACCTTTCCTCCTTTCTTGTCAATATTGGCAATGCATATCGGGAGGCAGGTGCAGACTTTGTCACCATTCACGATATGGGTGGATCGCCGGCATTTATCGGCCCCGCTCGATATGAGCAGTTCGTTTTGCCAGCAGAGAAGGCGTTGATCGAGAAATTACCGAAGCCGCGCGTGTTATCTGTGTGCGGGAATGTGACCAGGTCGCTGGAATTACTGTCTCAAACCGGCGCGGAGGCAATCTCAGTTGACCAGACGACAGACATCCGTGCAGCTCGTGAGGTTTTGAAGGGCACATTATTGTTTGGAAATATTGACCCAGTGGAAATTCTATGGAGGGGGGACGAAGAATCCATAGCGGAAGCCGTTCGCGGGGCGAAAGAGGCGGGCGTGGATGCTATCTGGCCGGGCTGTGACCTGGTCGTCCAGACGCCGATCCAAAACCTGATGAGCTTGTCCAAAGCCTGATCTGCTAAGCACAATCAGGTTTTTGTTACTAAATTGCCTATTGACTTTGACCTTTCGGAAATGTAAACTTCGTCATCGCCAAAACAGAGATGAGGAGCAACGGGAATGGTAAAGAGGTCATTATCCGTCACTGAGGATATTAAGCCAAAGGGCAGGAAGATTGCAAAACCGAAGATAAATACCCGGTCAACATCTCCGGACAAGAATTCAAGTCGCAAAGGGGCCAAACTCACTACCAAACAACAACTTGTACAGCGTGAGACCGAACTGCAGATCATCAACTCCATCCAGCAGGGACTCGCCGCCGAGTTGGACTTCCAAGCCATTGTGGATCTGGTCGGCGATAAGTTGAGCGAGGTTCTCAACACAGGCGATTTAGGAATCAATTGGTACGATGAAAAAGCCAATCTGGTTCACTATCTTTATGTTTATGAAAAGGGCGAACGTTTATCAATTTCGCCTACTCCGCCCGCACCCAATGGGCAATTTAAGATTTTACAAAAAACACGCCAGCCTATCGTTTGGAATACACCATCTGACTATACGTCGCCTTTAATCCCGAATACAGAACAAAGCAAGTCTTTGGTTGCCATCCCCATTATCAGTAGCGACCGAGTACTCGGCGCTATCAATATCGAAAATTACGAGCGTGAGAACGCCTTTGGCGAATCGGAAATACGTCTGCTAACCACCATCGCCACGTCGCTGGGAACCGCGCTCGAAAACGCCCGTCTCTTCGACGAGACCCAGCGCCTGCTCAAGATCACCGAAGAACGCAACGCCGAACTCGCCATCATCAACAGTGTGCAAGCCGCCCTCGCTGCCGAACTCAATATTCAGGGCATCTATGATGCGGTCGGCGATAAGATCCGCGAGATCTTCCATAATACGGATATGAATATCCGTATCCATGATCCGCAGACGAATCTAACCCATTATCCGTACATGTATGAAAACGGACAACGCGTTTTTCTTGAACCACAGCCTGCCAGAGAACAAGGTTTTACTGCCCACGTTCTGCGCACTCGCGAAACGGTGGTGATTAACGAAAACCTGAACGAAGAAGAAAAGAAATACGGCAGTTTTACGATTCCAGGTACAACAGCTGAACAATCAGTGTTATTTGTTCCATTGGTGACAGGCGACCAGGCGCGTGGCTTGATTAATCTTGCCAGCATGGATGAGCACGCCTTCAGCGAATCGGATGTGCGCCTGCTGCAAACGCTCGCAAACTCCATGAGCGTTGCGCTTGAGAACGCCCGCCTTTTCGATGAAACCCAACGCCTGCTCAAAGAGACTGAACAGCGCGCGCAGGAACTTGCCATCATCAACAGCGTCCAGCAAGGGCTCGCCTCCAAACTGGATATGCAAGCCATCTTCGAGTTGGTCGGCGACAAGATCCAAAGCATGTTCAACGCTCAGTCAGTGGTGATCAGTTCCTTCGACCATGAGAAGGAACTCTCGCAGCTCGATTATGCCTTTGAAAACGGTCAACGCTTGTTTGACGATGAATTATTGCCCTTCAGCGTGGCAAACCGTTACATGATCGAAACCCGCCAGCCGATCATCATCAATGAGAACGCCGGAGAAGAGTCCGCCAAGTATGGGTTGAAAACCATTGAAGGTACACAGATCGCCAAATCCTTGATCTTCGTCCCCTTCGGTACGGGAGATAAGGTCAACGGCTATTTCAGCCTGCAAAACTTTGAGCGTGAACATGCCTTCTCCGAATCAGATATCCGCCTGCTTGAAACGCTAGCAGGCAGTATGGGCATCGCGCTCGAGAGTGCACGTCTCTTCGACGAGACCCAGCACCTGCTCAAGGTCACCGAAGACCGCGCTGCCGAACTTGCCATCATCAACAGTGTGCAAGCCGCCCTCGCCGCAGAACTCAACATTCAGGGCATCTATGATGCGGTGGGAGACAAAATCCGCGAGATCTTCCAGGGCAAGGACGTGGGCATTCGCATCTATGATCCCAGGACCAATCTGATTCACTTTCCATATGTCTACGAAAACGGGAAACGCGTCACAATTGAGTCGCGTCCGCATCAAGATACTGGCTTTGCAGGGTACATCTTCCGCACGCGCGAGACCCTTGTGATCAATGAAAATGTGGAAGAAGAATCGCAGAAATACGGCAGTTATATTTTGGATGATACCGCCCCATCAAAGTCTGAGTTGTTTGTACCGCTCATCGTCGGCGATCAGGCACGCGGGTTGATCAACCTAAGTGACTATCAGCGCGAACATGCCTTTAGTGAATCGGACATGCGCCTCTTGCAAACCCTCGCCAACAGCATGAGCATCGCACTCGAGAACGCCCGGCTCTTCGACGAGACTCAACACCTGCTCAAGGAGACTGAACAGCGTAACGCCGAGCTTGCCATTATTAACAGCGTGCAGGCAGGACTGGCTTCCAAGCTGGATATGCAAGCCATTTATGACCTGATCGGTGAAAAATTAGGTGAAGTCCTGCACTCGCATGATATCGATATTCGCTTGTTCGATATCCCCAACAATAAGGTGTATTATCCATTTCTCAAAGAAAAGGGGATACGAATGAATATTGGGCCGTCCCAATTAAGGGGCATATCCAGATATGTGTATGATACAAAGGAAATGCTGGTGGTCAATGAAGATTTACCGGGCTTTATGGAAAAGGTTGGTTCACAGATCCTGCCCGGCACTCAAATGGAGAAAAGCTTCGTGGCTCTGCCTATTCGGAGCGGCGAGACTGTTGTGGGTCTGGTAGGTATCAGCGATTACGAAAGGGAGAACGCTTTCAGCGAATCAGATCTGCGTCTGCTACAAACCGTAGTCTCCTCCATGAGTGTGGCTCTTGAAAACGCGCGTCTCTTTGACGAGACCCAGCGCCTGCTTAAAGAAACGGAACAGCGTAACGCCGAATTGGCGATCATCAACAGCATCCAGCAAGGATTGGCCTCCAAGCTGGACTTTCAGGGCATCATCGATCTCATTGGCGATAAGATCCAGGAAATTTTCAGCGCTCAAAGCGTGATCATCGCTACATTCAATCGAGTAACAGGGTTGGCGTCCATTCCCTACAATTTCGAAAAGGGACAACGTTATTACACAGATCCCTATCCGTTCACCGGGTTGCATAAGGCGTTGATGCAATATGGCGAAACCATATTGATCAATGAAAATGCAGAACAAAAGATCAAAGAGATGGGCATGGTCCAACTATCGGGTACGGAAGTATCTAAATCCTTGCTCTTTGTCCCATTGATGGCGGGTCGCACAGTCAATGGCGCGATCTCCTTGCAGAATGTGGAGCGGGAACATGCCTTCTCTGAAGCGGATGTTCGCCTGCTGGAAACACTTGCTTCTTCGATGAGTGTTGCCCTGGAGAACGCGCGCCTCTTCGACGAGACCCAGCGCCTGCTACGTGAAACGGAGCAACGTGCCAGCGAACTGGCCGCCATCAGTACGATCAGCCAGGCTCTCGTGGCAGAGACAGAACTGGAGAACGTGATCCAGCTGATCGGGAGTCAGACGCGGGATATCTTCCAGGCAGATATTGCCTATGTAGCACTACTCGATTCGCAAACAAGCCTCATCCAATTCCCATATCAATTTGGGGAAAACTTCACGGTTCTCAAAATGGGAGAAGGATTGACAAGCAAGATCATCCAAACAGGGGAGCCATTATTAATTAACAAAAACGTGAATGAACGCAGCAGAGAGATCGGGGTGTCGCGAGTAGGGCGTGAGGCGTTGTCTTATCTGGGAGTCCCAATCCAATCAGGTAAAGAGACGATTGGTGTGTTGAGTGTGCAGAGTGTTACACGGGAGGGTGTGTTCGATGAGGATGACCTACGCCTCTTGAAGACCATTGCTGCGAATGCCGGTGCAGCCATCCACACAGCCCAGCTGCACGCCGAAACCGAACGCCGCGCGAGAGAGATGGCAACCCTTACAGAAGTAGGACGCGATATCTCTTCCTCATTGAACGCGGCAACTGTATTGCAGGGAATAGCGGTCCACGCCAAGGAATTATTGGGCGGTGACTTGAGCGCTCTCTTCCTGCCGGAGGAAAATGGCAGGATATTCCGCGCGATCGCGGCGGTAGGACCGGAAGCCGAAAATGTACGCAACGATACGATCAATTTGGGGAACGGCATTCTAGGTACGATTGCCCTCAATAAAAGCGGCGAGATCGTCAACGATGTGAATAATGACCCGCGTGCCATTACGATTGCCGGGACCGATATTAGCCCCGATGAGCATTTACTGGCTGTCCCGTTACTGGCAAACGACGAATTGAAAGGACTCATGGCAGTATGGCGTTCTGGCAGAGGCAAAGAGTTTATTTCTGCCGAACTGGAGTTCATCAACAGTCTTTCGCGTCAAGCAGTGATTGCCCTCCAGAATGCACAACTGTTTGAAGAAGCAAAACACGCAAAGGCTTTGGCAGAACAAGCCAATGAAGCCAAGAGTTCATTCCTGGCCACGATGAGTCATGAGATACGCACGCCGATGAACGCAGTGATCGGCATGAGTGGCTTGCTCATGGATACGGAACTCAACAAGGAACAACGTGATTACGCCGAAACGATTCGAAACTCAGGCGATGCTTTGCTCGCCATCATCAATGACATCCTCGACTTCAGCAAGATCGAGGCGGGCAAGATGGACGTGGAACATCAACCATTCGACCTGCGTGAATGTGTCGAATCGGCGCTGGACCTCACATCAGGCCGTGCCATCGAAAAAGGACTCGATATCGCCTACATCATGGATGATGAAGTACCGATTGGCATTCAAAGCGATGTGACGCGCTTGCGGCAGATCCTGATCAATTTATTGAGTAATGCGATCAAGTTCACGGAAAAAGGTGAAGTTGTACTGACTGTTAAAAAAGGTAAAGGCAGGAACATAATTCAATTTATCGTCCGCGACACGGGTATCGGTATCTCCGAGAGTCACATGGATCGCCTGTTCCAATCGTTCTCGCAGGCGGATTCGTCCACAACTCGCAAATTTGGCGGTACAGGCTTGGGACTTGCCATCAGCAAACGTCTTGCTGAAATGTTGGGTGGTCAAATGCACGCTGAGAGTGAAGGCATTGGCAGAGGTTCTACATTCTCATTTTCCATCAAGGCCGAGCCAGCCGCAGTGCCTGAACGCAAGACGGCACGCGACATCAAAGGTGTTCAGGCCGTCCTTCAAGACAAACGAGTTCTCATTGTGGATGATAATGCCACCAATCGACGTATTCTGATGCTTCAAACCGAAAAGTGGGGCATGAAACCACTCGAGACAGAACACCCAGCGGAAGCA
>CAZKSG010000176.1:0-9175 GCA_964555335.1 uncultured Anaerolinea sp. | reverse complement strand
GGGCATGTCAATGTTGACGTCGCCAAGACCGATCTCAAAGTTCCACTCTTCGATTTCACGCGGCGCAGCAATGATAATGAGTCCATTCGGGCTCGATTCGACAGCCAGCTTGGCAGATGCCACTCCGCCCAGGCTTGCTCCGGCAAGAATGATTTTCTGTACATTTTGCTCGCGCATGAAGTTGATCGCCCCGCGAAGATCGTCTACGAACCTTTGAAGCTCGCTGTCCACCACGCTTCCAGACTCTTTACAGGCACGCCATTGGTACGTGAGTGCCATAATGTCATCCTGCCGGGCAACGAGATTGGCCATCTTTTCCCAACCGCGTCGGCAATTCCCCATCACGGAAAAAATGACAACCGTATTTCCCGATCCATATACCATTCCGCCGAGGTTGGCTCCATCAGGTGTGGTGAAGGCAACATATTGCGGAACTGTTGTCGGTGTGACGGGAATCGGAGTGGCTGTTGCAGGCGGACTGGACACGCATGCGTAAACGAAGATAAGTCCGAGAAAGACAAGAGGTCGCAAAAATCGTCGCATGGGGGAAATCTCCTTAACTTTAATAAATGAAAGCATGGATTAAACGGAAACAGGCAGCGGCTGAGCAGGAAGCGATTGTGTCCAACTATAACGCATGCACAACTGAATGTCAGCCTTCGCAATGGCTACATCCAAACATGATCTTTTTCCTCTTCCGTTTTCCCGAGAGTCTCGAGTAAAATTACTCAAGTCCTTAAATTATATATAATATATAATCTAGACAAAGTGAGGTATGAATGCCTGGTTTGACTCCCGGTCGAAGATGGCAACCTGCGTACTCACCCTTCCAAAAACAAAGCTTTGGGGACAGGACTTTACAAGTGTTGGAATACAGTGTGAAGGGTCCGCTGTTTGGTTGCCGGATGTGCGGAAATTGTCTGCTGCAAGAGACAGCGTTGATCTGCCCGATGGAATGTCCAAAAGGGCTACGCAACGGTCCATGCGGCGGTTCGACGTCTGAGCGGTGTTACGTCGATGAGACCCGTCCGTGCATTTGGTACAAGATCTATGAGCGGTCATTCGCATTAGGACGCGAAGATTTATTGTTGGAAGTGTTACCTCCGCTCGATTGGGAAAAAGTGGGGAAAGATACTTGGCGTGATGTATTCAGGCAGGTTGCAAATATTGGTGTCAAAAAGACGATTCGCGGGTTGCTCTCACTTTCTGCAGAAGTGCGCAAAGAGACATGGGATGGGATCTTCCGTCCGGTGCGCCAGCCTGATTGGTGGGATGGCGATTCAAAGTATCATGCGCCTGTGTATGATGAACCCGCTTCAGAACTGGAACGGAGGCTGGTCGCCGGCGAATTTGTGGTTACCAGCGAAATCACCCCTCCGGTAAGCTCCACCACCGACAAGTTGATTCAGAACATCGAGAAGGTCAAACCGTATGTGACGGCGCTTAACTTCACAGATAATGCTTCTGCCACGCCGCGCATGACATCCTGGGCATGCAGTACGGTTGCCCTGGATTATGAAGCCGAACCGGTTTTGCAGATCTCTGCGCGCAATCGCTCGCGCTCGAACCTGCAAAGTGAAGTGATCGGTGCCACAGCGCTGGGGGTTCGCAATATCCTATGTATAACCGGCGACAGCGCAAAGCTCTCCCCCACTCCACGCGAAAAAATGGATATCAACGATCTAGACGCGATCCAAATGTTGTGGATTCTACGTCGTATGCGCGATGAAGGAAAGTATCTCGACGGGCGTGAGATGAAGATTCCGCCCAAGTTCTTCCTTGGTGCGGCGGCATCCCCCTTTGCGTCGGAACCGCGCTTCCAGGCATTACGCGAACAGAAGAAGATCAATGCTGGAGCACAATTCTTCCAGACTAACCTGGTTTATGACATTAACGGTATGGAAACGTGGCTTGAGGATCTGGCAAAGCGAAATGTATTAGATAAGGTTTATATTCTCATTGGCATTGCACCGATCAAGAGTTTGAATATGGCGGTGATGCTCTCAAAAGTGCCCGGTGTATACATGCCTCAGCGGATCATCCAGCGTATGGATTACGCCAACACTGCTGGAAATGCACAAGAAGAGGGCATCCAGATCGCGATCGAACTGATCAGCCAGATCAAGAAATATCATGGGCAGGGTATTCACGGAATTCATCTAATGCCGGTCGGCTGGGATGACGTTGTGCCGCGTATAATCATGGAGGCAGGGTTATTACCCAAGAGTTTTTCCATTCCCATCAATAACCTTGCCAAGGTTTGAGGCTGGAGGGCACATGCATACCATATTGAAGAGCAATACAAAAGAAGTCATCATCGGGGAGGATAAGCCGTTCGTGATGATCGGGGAAAAGATCAACCCGACGGGCATTAAGAAACTGGGACAGGCTCTAGTCGAGCAGAATTTCGAGTACGTGCAGCATCTAGCAAAACGACAGGTTGCCTGGGGCGCGGATGTATTGGATGTCAATGTAGGTCATCCGCAAATCGACGAAGCAGACATCATGCCAAAAGTAGTGCAAGCCATTGTCTCCGTGGTGGATGTTCCGCTTTGTATCGACTCGAATGAGCCGAAAATTCTCGAGGCTGGGTTGAAGCACGCGCCGGGAAAGCCATTGGTCAATTCAGTCAATGGCGAAGAGAAACAACTTTCGACTGTGCTGCCCATCGTAAAAGAGCGCGGGGCAGCGGTGATCGGCTTGACCATTGGTGAAGAGGGCATCCCTGCCACGCCGGAGGGGCGTCTCGCAGCGGCGGGGATCATCATCGAGCGTTGCGCGAAGATGGGAATACCGATCGAAGATATTGTCATCGACCCCCTTGTAATGACCGTTGGTCATAACAGCAATGCGGCTTTGGTAACGCTAAAGACCATTGAACTTGTGAAGAAAGAATATGGGGTGAATATCAGTCTCGGTGCAAGCAATGTGTCATTCGGATTACCTGATCGTCAGTCTGTAAACAGCGCATTTTTGGCGTTGGCGATGCAGGCGGGTGCAACAACATCCATCACAGACCCGATCAAACTCGGCAGTGCGATCAAAGCCATAGATCTATTGCTCGGCAAGGATGCGAACTCGATGCGGTATCTCAAGTATTTCCGCGCGACGGAGAAGTTACGAGAACGGGAAGCGGCAGTGAAAGTCTAGTATTTGGGAAGTAGCAAGTGGAAAATGATAGGTCATGTTTGGTTCAAAACCAGACATGACCTATTTGTTTAGGGGGGTCAGATCGATCTCCTGCGAATTGATCTTCAGGATATTTCCAGTTTGTTGAATGGCGTCGCCTTCAAAGCCAAAGAAACTCCAGAAGATAGCCTGGGATTGGTCCACTTCCAGCATTACGGAAATAGCCGGTTCCTTCTCGCCATAATATCGTGATCGCCAGCCGCGCGTGGAATTCGGGTCGGCGCGGACGAGAGAAAAGTTTCCATTGCCATTAAACAGCCCAACTTGAGTCTTGTACTTCACTGAACTGGCAGATAAAAAGACAGAATTCTCTTGTCGTTCAAATGGAAAGTCGTTGAGCAACCAGTGAAGGGCGTAATGATGTGATTTCGTTGCGCTGAGATGATCTACAACCAGCCAACGGTCTTCACCCAGAGACATGACTGTGCGTTTGTGATCGACAGGGTCAGACAATCGCGTATACCCATCATGCTCGCCCTGCCAGATGTTTTCATCGTGGCACAGAACTTTGCCATGTGACCAGTTCGTCCATGTAAAGCGAGTGAGCATTTTCATCTGGTCGAGACCATCTACCGTGACAGTATTATGGACTGCGGTGCGCGCCAGTCCGTTGCGCCAGATGCCTTCGCCGCTGTAGAGATACGTGCCCGCATCCATGACAATATTGTGACCGCGAATCCAAAGGTCAACGTGGAGTTGGTCGGCATGGGAGGGACGGGAGCGATAGTCCGTGCAGTGGAGGATGGCGCGGCTTTGTGATCCGTGGAGGAGGTGTATGCCGCCGTAGGTGAAAGATCGGGGTCTCTCCCTCACCCACCCTTCAAACGCCCTCTCCCGATGGGAGAGAGGAGGCTTGCCGCATAACCAGAAAATATCTTCGTCCCACGGACCAGGGTCAAAGAGAGTTCGTTGGTTAATAATGTAAGAACCTAATTGCAAAAGAGGGCGATAGTCGGCATAGTCGCAATCGTTGAGGGGCAAAACCAGAGCGCCATCATTGGAACCGTAAACGGGCATTTCTTCAGTTTCAGTAACTATAAGGCGGGAGAGATATTTGATGCAAGATGTAACAGATTGGCGAAGTTTCGTGGAAAATGGAAAGTGGTTGAGCTCGCTTAATCGAATCGCGTACAGGTAAATATGGAGAATAAAGCGATGATAGTTAAGCGAGTACATGGAATAACTGCCATCGGGAAAGATCTGCGCGGCAGCTTCCTGTTCGAGGAGTTTTTGTCCAAGGTCAAGATATTTTTTCGAGTCTTTCAGTTCGGGGAATAACAGGCCGGTCATCCACAATCCAAAAGCTTCGCTGATGGCATGGTTGCTCTGCGTGGAGAGTGCAAAATCGACGTTCTTATAAATCCGTTCGGCATGAGCAGCGACCATGACCACAAATTGAGCGACACGCTCCGGAGTGGTGGATGAGGACTCCATGAACGCATGAAAGCCGAACGTCCATGCCATGAGACGGAGCGCCGCCTCCTGACCATCCATCCAGTTGGGTCCCGTGTTGGGAGGGTTGGACTCCGCCCAGGATTGAACCAGGTCCCAGAATGCCGCGGCATACTTCTCATCCCGCGAGGAGGCGTACGCACGGACGAGAGTGTAGACCATTGCAAAGCGACTCGGTTCCCAGATGAATTTGATGTCAGTGACCATGTCATCTGAAAGCTCAGACCAATGTTTCGTCGAATCCAGTTTGATTCCTGTAACCGGGTCTTTGTGCCAGTGAGGAGGAAATCCAGTGTGATGCCAGGTATGAGAGAAATACTTGAGCTCACCGGAGAGGATACGGTTTGCTTCATCGATGACGGTTTGAGAATTCCATTGTGCATTACCCCTCTCAATAAGAAAGGAATCGAAGAAGAATACAGGATGATTCCTTTTTCGCCATTTGAAATAATCGTGTGGTGCCGAGGGAATCCCCTTCTTCAACCACATCGCAAGCGGACGCTCTATCCATGCGTATTGCGGCATCTGTCTGCGAAGGTAGCCTGTTCTTTTGCGCAACGTATACCCCACGCGAAAGAACAGCCACCGCGGACCTTGAGACCAAAGCAACGAATTGAGATTACGAAAATTATTTAGCATTTTGCAACCGCGTTGCGTGAATAGACAGCAGAATCCAAATGGTGGGCAGCCCAAAGAAGATCAACCGCGGAGCGACCGGGTCATCCTGCGACCAGAGGTAGGCGAGTAGTCCTGCGATGGCGGTGAGAAAAATATAGAGCTTGCTAATATCGGTATGTGTATAACCGCCAAGTACCAGACGTTGGAACAAATGCGAACGGTGACCGGTGAACACGTTCTCATGTTTGACAACGCGACCGAGAAAGGTCACGAACGAGTCCATGATGACGATCCACATCAGGAGCGTGCCGATCAGCAACGCGTCGCCGCCCGGGTCGGCAGAGACAAGTGACAGGACTGCAAAGGTATACCCGAGAAAGGTGCTGCCCACATCACCCATGAAGACTTTGGCAGGCGTCCAGTTGTGACCGAGAAAACCGATGCTGCTGGCTGCAATGGCGAGGGCGATCCAGAACACGAACCATTTGCCCGTATCGAACGAGAGCCACATCCAGCCGAGCGCAGCGCTAAATGCGACGCCACTAGCATTTCCGTCAATACCATCCATAAAGTTATAGGCGTTAGTGAGTCCAACGATCCACAAGAAAGTGATGACGATACCCACCACGCCGAGTTGGAGTTGTCCAAATAACGGAACGGCAACCACTTTGAAATAGCCCATGCCCCAAATGGAGGCGATGGCAATGAGGCTTTGCACAATCAACCGAAAGAACGCCGGTAACTTGTGGACATCATCCCGCCAGCCCATCCATGCCATTATTGATGCAGACACGATGTAAATGAGACTACGCCGCCAGTCGACCTCGCTCGCCACCCATGCGCCTGTTGCCAGGACAATCAAGGCAATTACCAATCCACCACCCAGGGGAATCGGCTTGGAGTGGGAGCTACGCTCGTTGGGAGTATCAAGAATCTGATATTTCCAGGCAATACGGCAAAAATAGCCAACTCCAACATAGGAGAGGACGACAAGGAAGATGAAGGCAATGATGAAGGTCACGGGGGTGATTGTACCGCTGGACCGCAGCACTATGTAAACGAGAACTTGGTCTTGTGATGACCAAACAAACTTGAGCGACTCAAGCCCTACCTAAAAATCGGCTCACGCTCCCCAAGGACAGGAAGCGGCTTGAGCAGATACACATCCAGCACAGATTGGACAGTGGCAAACAGTTCGCGGGTATTCCAGATCAGCCTCAAACGCTTCAAGTAGTAATAATTGTCAGACTCGACTCCCAGCACGTCGATGTCAAATGACTTACACAAAAACAGCGCACGTGGCATGTGGAATCCCTGTGTGATCAGTATCGCCGACTCCACGCCGAAGATCTCTTTGGCGCGGTAGCAGGTATCGTACGTGCGGCGACCGGCATAATCGAGGACAATATCTGAACCTGGCATGCCCAGGGTCAATGCATATTGGCGCATGGACTCGGGTTCGTTATAGTCCACAAAACGGTTATCACCGCTCATCAGCAGCTTTTCCACTTTACCGCTTTTGTATAAGACCACGGCAGTTTCAACCCTGTCTTTCAGAACGACAGATGGCGTACCATCCCTTTTTACTTCTGCGCCAAAGACAATGGCAACCCGCCTGGCGGGCACATCGGCCTGCAAAAAGGTTCGGGGCGATGCAGCAAGCAGAAAAAGAATGCGAATGAGAAGAGTCGTTGCAATACCGATCAGTCCCACACGGTACGCGATACGAAGCACGGACTGTATTGTTTTTTTCAACATAGGCAAATTGGGAAAGTTTGTCACCGCACCAAGGTTTGGAAGAAGCGCAAGGTTTCGTCCATTTTGTCGCTGCGGTTGAGATGCTTCACCAGGTACTCACGGGCATTGATGGACATTTGTTTCACGCGCGCAGGGTCTCGTGAAAGCTCAAGGATGGTCTTCGCCAGTAGCGCGTCATCACCCGGCGTGACGAACACTCCCCCATTCGACTCTTCGATCACATTGCGGATGACACCGTCAATGACGAGCACGGTTGGGCGTCCTGCCGCCATGTAATCGAAAACCTTATTGGGATAGGTCGTGCGGAACATCGGAATGTTCTGGAGAATCGCAAGACATACATCCGCCGAAGCGACCACGGAAGGCATCTCTTTCTTAGGAGCGACCCCTGCGAAGATCACATTATCCAGCTTCTTATTACGTGCATCTTCCTGAATACGAGCAACATCTTTGCCGGCGCCGAAGAAAACGAAACGGATTCTCGACTCATCCCGCAATCGATCGGCGGCACGCAGGATCGTATAAATGTCGTTCGCCGGTCCCATTGCGCCGGCATACAACACAACGAACTTATCCTCCACATCAAGCTTCTTGCGAATGGATGAGCCGTCCACGTCGGGGTTGAACATGTCAATATCGGTGCCATAAGGGATAAATGTGACCTTCTTCTCAGGCACACCCTTTTCAAGCATGTAAGTCCTATAAGCAGGCGAGTTCACCAAAATGTGAGTAGCACGCGCATACAGAAAATTTTCCAACCAACGTGCCAACGCGATCACAAATGGATTCTTCAACACGCCCATGCTCACACCGAACTCCGGCCACAAGTCGCGTACTTCGAGCAAAAATGGCCTGCGGCGGACCAGTGCCACGATCCACGCTGAGACCGCTTGAAAGATCGGCGGCGTGGTGCCCATCACCAGGTCTGCGTCTTTGACGTGCAGTGCGGTCCAAATAGAGCTAAACATGAAGCTGATAAATGAAACCACCCGCCAAAAGAAGCTGACGTGGAGCGACGGGTAACTATAGGCGCGCAGCACGCGAACACCATCGATATTTTGCTCCACGTAGAGACCGCGCGTGTCCACGGTACGCTGCCCGGTCTGGTAGTTCATATCGCTCGCCACGATCACCAGTTCATGCCCCTGGGAGCGCAAAAATTTCGCCATCTCAAAATGGCGGGTATGCCCGGGTTCATCGGGCGAAACGAACGATTGATTGATCAAAAGGATTTTCATGTAGATGTAGGCGTCCTTGCAGTGCGTGATTATAGTCTGGATTCTACTGGGGATGAAAACCACGGCTCTTTCCAAGCCTGGTCCAGATCCACTTCGACAAAGATAAACTCGACCCTGCGTTTGCCCTATCAAGAGCTATCCCATCTGGTTAACACTTCCGAAAGGCGGTAGTCTGAGAGTCTTTGAGAGTCTCGCGGCCTAGAATTACCTTTGCAGAAAGGAACTCGAAAATGGAAATCCCACGACACTGGAGACTCAAGAAACAACGCTATGGGCTGGTCGGCGAAATCTGCCCCCACTGCGACTATAAAATCTTTCCCCCACGCGACGTCTGCCCGAACTGCGGCGACGAAGCCAAGGAACTATATACTTTTAGCGGCAAAGGCGAGGTCTATTCGTACACCACTGTCTACGAAGCCCCCAGCGGCTTCGACAGCACTGCTCCCTACACTGTTGCCCTCGTCAAGCTCGACGAAGGCCCCATGGTTACCGCCCAACTGACCGATGTAGACAATGGCGCCGTCCAAATCGGCATGCCCGTCGAGATGGTCACCCGTAAGATGCGAAATGACGGAGACGAGCGGGGGTTGATCGTGTATGGGTATAAGTTTCGCCCCGCCTGGAATATGCCGCAGGGCTAAGGTTCTCTAAACCAGCATCTTGATCGAGGATCTTAAGTAAATCTAAACGAATTACAACATCTAGTTCTCGGTTTCTGTTGATTTTTACTTCCTCAACCAAGGTATCTATAACCTTCTTTCTGAGCAAGAACACTCTATGCCGCTCCTCTTCATGTTGAGGAGCGGCTTCTTTTAACTCCACAACGCCCGACTGTAAATCCGCCAAGTACTCCTCAAATTTTTCTTCCCAGTTATTGAGCGCATTGATATTTATCGTCTGACCTAATGCAGACAGGTCGC
>CAZKSG010000175.1:0-9262 GCA_964555335.1 uncultured Anaerolinea sp. | reverse complement strand
TTTGATCTTTTTTTCGTTTTTGATGATTTTCATTTAAGTTCTTCTCAAATAGAATTATTTTTACTTCTTCAGGCTTGCTTCAATTGCCGATTTCATCGCATCCAGCACTTTGGCTTCGGCAGCGTTCTTTGCCACACGGACCGAGCTTTTGATTGCGAGCGCGTCAGAGCGGCCGTGCCCGATGAACACGAGTCCATTTACGCCGAGGAGCGGAGCCGCGCCTTCTTCGCTGGGATCAAGCATCTTTTTAATGGAACCCAGCGCCGGCTTGACCAGAGCGCCACCGATCTTGGTTGGCAGATTCCCGCTTTTGATCGTCTCACGGATCTTTTCGATGAGCAACTTCGCCACAGCTTCTGTCGCCTTCAAGAAGACATTACCGGTAAAGCCATCGGTGACGGCTACATCAACATGGCCGTTGAAGATCTCCTTGCCTTCCACATTGCCGATGAAATTGATGTCGGCTTTTTCAAGCAGCGGATAAGACTCTTTGACCAGGTCGCTTCCCTTGCCTGCCTCTTCGCCATTGGCGATCAATCCAATGCGCGGACTCTTGATACCACGCACCTTCTCAGCATAGACACTTCCCATGATCGCGAATTGTTGCAAGTTGATCGGTTTACAGTTCGGATTGGCGCCGATATCCAGTACAAGACACATACCGCTTGCCGTTGGGAACGGACCCACGAGAGCGGGAAGGTCAACGCCTTCTATCAAACCAAGCCTGAAATATGCGGTTGCCACGCAGGCGCCTGTATTGCCCGCCGTGACGAAAACATCCGCCTCACCGTTCTTGACAAGGTCAATACCCACCGCCATCGAGTTTTTGGCATTAGCGCGCCGTGCTTTCAAGGCGAGAGCCATGCCCTTGTCTTCCATGGTCAGCATTTCAGGCGCATGTACGACACGAATCTTCAATCCCTGCGTGTCCTGCTTTGCCAATACCGGCTGGATCTTCGATTCATCGCCCACCAAAATGATTTCCACGCCGTATTCACGCGCGGCAGTCACCGCACCTTCCACATCAGGTGTCGGGAAATTATCACTCCCCATTGCATCTACAACGATTCGAGTCATGGATTCTCCTTGGTTTGCCTGCCAAGGCTATCACCTTAGCAAAGCTTTTTGCTTGACAAGTTAAGCAAGCCGATTATAATACGCCCTGCTTAGTTAGGCGCTGGTGCTGGAATTGGCAGACAGGCATGGTTGAGGGCCATGTGCCGCAAGGCGTGGAGGTTCAAGTCCTCTCCAGCGCACAAGCTAACGGAATGAAAAAATCCCCGATCTGGGGATTTTTTGTTTGCGGATGGCATGCGCCTCACGCGCAGCCGAAAGCAGAATCCATTTAATGGGGTAAGATCAGGCTGCAACAGGTGACCGCACCTTCGGCTTTTGCCAGCTCGGAAACATCCACGTTTATGACATGACACCCGGCGGCTTCAAGCTTTGTGCATGTTTTGGGGAACGTAGTTGGGTAGATGATCGAATTTCCAACGGGAAGGCAATTCGCGGCAAACGGCTCGGATGGGTCCACTTCGATCCAGCGGAAGTTTTCGAAGTGATGGGTATCCACCCAGTTTCTGTTGATCAACAAAGTTTTGTCGTCCACCTTGGTGACAGCTGTTTTCAAGTGCAGGCAGTCGTGCATTTGAACGCCAGTCACTTGAAAACCATATTCGCCAAGTAATTGGTTGAGTTGCTCAATGGCGTCCTGATTGCTGCGGGTGGACATTCCCACATAAATCTGTTTCCCCAACACCAGCACATCACCGCCGTCAACAGTGGCAGGCTCGCGTACATGGACCAGCTTGATGTGCGGTGTCAACGCGCGAACGATGGACTCTGTTTCGGGTTTGCGCGAGTCGGCTCCAGGTCGGGTGATGACCGCCACTTCTGGCAGGATGAACGCTGTGTCTTCAACAAAAACCGAATCGGGCAGGTCCGATTCGGCGGGGAGTTCGATCACATCGCCCCCCAAATGTTTCAAGGCTTGCACATATTCATGATGTTGAGCGCGGGCGATATCCACATTGATGGGTGTCCGCTCGATGTGTGTGATCTCGCACTCGTTGAAGCGCGGACTGACATCGCGCGTGATCGCCAGGGGCATTAATTGCCACCTGAACGATAGCGGTCGATCAGAGCCTTGGTGCGCGGGTCCTGCGGCTTGCTGAAGAGGTCCGCAGGTTTGGCATCTTCAATGATCTCGCCCTCTGCCATGACGAGCACACGGTCTGCCACTTCTCGAGCAAAGCCCATCTCGTGTGTGACCACGATCATGGTCATGCCTTCCTTGGCGACCTTCTTCATTACATTGAGCACTTCACCGATCAACTCGGGGTCGAGCGCAGAGGTCGGCTCGTCGAACAACATGACCTTCGGTTCCATGGTCAATGCGCGGGCGATGGCAACGCGCTGTTTTTGTCCGCCGGAGAGCCGGTTCGGATATTCATCCTTCTTGAAGAGCAAACCTACGCTATCGAGATTTTGTTCGGCCAGTTCGATTGCTCTGGCGCGGTCCATGCGTTTGACCGTGATGGGACCCTCGATTACATTCTCCAGCACGCTCATGTGCGGGAAAAGGTTGAACTCTTGAAAAACCATGCCCGTCTTCAAACGGACATCGTGGATTAATTGGCGATGTTCCTTTCCCTTTTCACCAGCCGGAACTTTAACACCATCCACTTCGATGGTCCCGAAAGATGGTTCCTCCAGGAAGTTGATGCAGCGCAGCATGGTGCTTTTGCCGGAGCCGCTTCGTCCGATCACGCAGACCACCTGGCGCGGAGGAATTTCGACCGAAATGTCCTTCAATACATGCAGTCGCCCAAAGTATTTTTCCAACCCCGTAATGCGTACGATCGGTGAAAGTTGCGATGACATTTAGCGGTCTCCCTTGGCGAGGCGGGCTTCGATGATGCTTTGAACATATGAAAGGATAAGGGTCATCAACCAATAGAAGATGGCCGCCATGATCAATGCTTCCAAATTTTTGAATTGGGCGCGTCCCACTTTGACGGCGTTCCACATCAGTTCATGGACAAAGCCTGTCGCAGCGACAAGCGCCGAGTCCTTGGTCATGGCGATGAAGTCGTTGCCGATCGGTGGGATGGCAAAACGCAACGCCTGTGGCAGGACGATCCGCTTCATTGTTTGACCCGGGGTCATGCCGAGGGCAATGGCGGCTTCACGCTGTCCCTTACCCACAGAGGCGAGACCGGCGCGGAAGATTTCGCTCATATAGGCACCATAGTTCAATCCTAATGCAAGAACGCCTGCCCAAAGTCCGGAAAGAATGATGCCCAGTTGTGGAAGAGCAAGAAAGAAGAAAAAGATCTGCAGGTAGAGAGGAGTGCCGCGAATGAGCGAGACGTAAAATGTGCTTAAGGCATAGAGCGGCGGAACGGTCGAAAGGCGTCCTAATGCGGCGAGGAGCGCGAGCACCATGGCCAGCATGATCGAAAGAGCAGACACCATGAGAGTATCGTTGATTCCTCTGGCGATGAACCCCATGTTGTCCCGAATGAATTGATAATCCAGCGCGATGGTCTTGATGCCAAGGAAATTTTGCCCGCTGAACAAATAAATAAGAACGAGCAATAGGAGCCCCCAGGATAGCGCTACATTTGCACGGAAGTGCCGTGCCTTGCGCTGTTGTGCCTGAAAAAGTAGCTCGGCTTGTGACAGTTGTTGAGCTGTCTCACGGGCGATCGTAGATTCGGACATCGTAGTCCCTGCTCTCTCTGGAAGATATGGAAAAGCATGGAAGCGAATCGATTCGCTTCCATGCTTCTAGAAAAACGAGACTATTTGGGCGCCTGGGTCAGATCCACACTGAACCACTTATTGGAAAGTTCCGAGAGACGTCCATCGCTGTGCATGGCGTTGAAGAGTTTATCCACTTCGGCGCGCAGGCTATCGGTGGGCAGGGTCGAGGATTTGTCGAAGGCTGCGGCAAGATCTTCAGAGTAGACAGCGCCACCCAGTTTTACAACCGGGAAACCGGCGGCGATGTTCGCGTCCACCACGGTTTCGGATGTCACGTAGCCGACGAAATCTTCACGTCCGGCAGCGATTGCCTGGGCGCATTCCTGATCGGTTTCGAGCGGTACAACTGTCACTGTAGGAGGCTGCTGGTAGATGGACGATTCGGGGAGACCCAAACCAGCCATATCATTATTGAGCCAGGATTCGTACGTGGTGGCAGCACCGGCGCAAAGAGACTGTCCGTCAAGACCAGCGAGATCTGTGATCCCCGAATCGGCACGGATGGCGATCACGGCGGGTGTGTAATAGTACGGAACGCTGAAGTCCAGGATCTTCTGGCGGGCGGTGGTGATGGTCATCGAACCAACGCTCACATCCCATTTGTCGGCCCAGTTGCCGGCTGTGATCGCATCCCAGGAAGGAGTCGCGAAGCAGGTCTCCACACCGAGGGCATCGCCGATGGCCTTGGCGACATCCACATCGAAGCCTTGCATTTCGGCGGTGGTCAAGGCGTCAGACGGACACTTCGTATCAGACGGGCGTGAACCTTCCGTATTAAGAAAGGATTGCGGTTCATAATTCGGGTCAGTAGAGACCAGAATATAACCACGCTGCTTGATCGCATCGAGCAGGTTGTCGGCTTTTGCCCCTCCACCCCCGCATGCGGCGAGCACGAGGGATGCCACGATCACCAACACTATAACGCTGTATAGTTTCTTCATGAGAGTTCTCCTCCAAAATGTTTTGAATTCTTCCTTTGTATTTCAGTTCACGGAACAGATGAATCGTAAGAGGTGTAACACCTCCTTTCATGCTCATAAGTTGCCCCAAGCATAGACCATTTTTTACAGTTGTCAAGAGATAAGATAAAAATAGTTGCATGTTAATTGTATATAATCCCTTGTGACTCAATAAATTGCTACTATTTCAGAATGGTACAATATTCCCATCTTTTTTAGGAGGCTGCATACATGGCTGCGATTTTTCCAAGTGAAGAATGGCTCAAGGGGCTCGAAGCGAGGCTGAATTCCGATTCGCATTACCACGAGATTGCCAGGAACTGGGAAGGGGACCTTTTCTTCTTCATTGAACCGGAAGGGAATCTGACCGAACAGCTTACGTTCTATCTGGACCTCTGGCATGGCGCCTGTCGTAGTGTGGACTACAAGCCCGCAGCAGATGCCCATCCCAACCCCACCTTTACCTTGACCGCTTCCTATAACAACATCACCTCCATCCTGACGGGCAAACTGAACCCGATGACGGCTATGATGACCTCCAGGTTAAAGGTCAAAGGCAGCATGGGATATATGATGCGCAACGTTCCAACGGTGCTTGATTTTGTACGTGTCGCACAGGAAGTAACGACAGAGATTAAATAGTATGTCGTTGCGAGGACGCTGGCTCAAAGTAATCTCCTTCCACCTGGGTTGCTCTTTATTAATGGACATGAATCGATCGTAAGAAGGGAGATTACTTCGCCTCAAAACGGCTCGCAATGACATGGAAATTCTATGCAACCTATCCTAAAAATTGACCTCACTACAGGCAAGACAGAAGAATTCATCATCCCTGCGAAATGGGAAAAGGACTTTTTGGGCGGCGCATCACTTGCCGCTCGAATTTTGTATTCGTCACTGACGCGCGAGCTGGATCCATTGTCGCCGGAAGCTCCATTGCTCTTTATGATGGGACCGATGACCGGCACCAGTGGTCCTACGACCGGGCGCTTTGTTATCTGTGGAAAAGGTCCGGCAACGGGGCTTTGGGCCGAATCCAATATGGGTGGGTTTTGGGGCCCCGAATTGCGTGCCGCAGGCTATGATGGTCTGTGGATCACAGGTAAAGCGACGGAGCCGGTTTATCTCTGGTTGAACGAAAACAAGCTTGAGGTTCGTAGGGCGGCGCATTTATGGGGGCAGAGTACCTATGCTGCACAAGATAAAGTCAAAGACGAAGTGGGTGAGAAATCTGCCCGTGTGTGTGTGATCGGCCCAGCAGGAGAGAGTCAGGTTCTGTTCGCTTCCATTTTGTGTGACCACGGACGGATGGCAGGACGCACCGGTTTGGGCGCAGTGATGGGTTCAAAAAAATTGAAGGCGATCGCGGTTCATGGTGAACAGTCGATTCCCATCCATAATCTAGCCAACTATAAGGCATTGCGTTCAGAAGCGAATCGTAAACTTCACGATGACAATGAAGCGAAGATCCTGCGGGATTTGGGGACGGGCGGAGTCGCAAACTATGCTGAGTATCTCGGAGCGATGCCGGTCAAGTATTATTCACGCGGTTCCTTCGAGAATATCGATTCGATCTCGGGTGCGAAGATGACCGAGACGATCCTAACCGGGCGCAGCGCCTGTCAGGGATGCGTGATCGCCTGCGGACGTGTAGTCACATTGCCGGGGGACAAGCAGAAACGTAAGGGACCCGAGCATGAGACGATGGTGGGATTTGGGGCAAATCTTCTCAACGACAACCTTGAATCCATCGTGGACATGGGCGAATTGTGTGACCGCTATGGAATGGATACGATCAGTTGCTCCAATACCATAGGGCTTGCCTTCCAACTTTTCGAAAAAGGCATTCTCACAGAAAACGATACGAATGGGCTCGCGCTTCATTGGGGTGACGTGGATGTGATCGAGAATCTCGTTAATCAGATCGGTCGCCGCGAGGGGATCGGTGACCTGATGGCGCAAGGATCGCGTCGCTTTGCCGCGCATTTTTCGGCAGAGGAGGAAGCGGTACAGGTCAATGGACTTGAAGTCGCATATCACGATCCACGCGGTGTTTCAGGGATGGCGCTTTCGTATGCGACCAGTCCACGCGGTGCGTGTCACAACCAGTCCGATTATTTCTTCGTTGATTGGGGGCACACACAAGACAGCCTGGGGATCACTTTTTTTGAACGTCAAGCTCAGGTAGAAAAGGCCGCCAATGTCGCCAGACATCAGGATTGGCGGACGGTTTTCAATGCTATTGTGATGTGTATCTTTGCGAATGTCGAACCTGAGATGCAGGTCAAACTCATCAACGCTGCCTGTGGATTGGATTGGACAATTGAAGACATGATGAAATGCGGCGAGCGCGCCTGGAATCTCAAACGTGCCATCAATAACCGCATGGGGTTGACGCGGGCAAACGACAAACTACCCAAAGCGCTGCTGGAACCGCTTTCTGATGGCGGCTCGGCGGGCTTTGCCCTGGATATTCAGGGAATACTTGCTGCTTATTATCAAGCCCGTGGTTGGGACGAGCAGACGGGCAGACCCTCGCGGGAGAAATTAATCGAACTGGGATTGGGTGATGTCGCTGAGGATTTGTGGGGACAATGATCCGTTTTCCGGTTTGTTAGAAATTTGCATGAGCGTCAATAATTCAACTTTACTTGCAGTAGAATTCTTTCATCACAGGAGAGACTCTAGATGAAACTCGTTACCGTATCCCAAATGCAGGCAGTTGAAAAGGAAGCCGATGCCAACGGGCTTTCCTACGGACAAATGATGGAAAACGCCGGTCAGGGACTGGCCGATATTCTTTTCGATCTTTTTGAAGACGACGTGGAGACCGAGATCGTCGGCCTGGTCGGACCCGGCAACAACGGCGGCGATACACTTGTCGCGCTAGCAGAACTGGCACAAGAAGGCTGGAAAGCCAGTGCCTATCTCGTTAAACGTAAAAAGGATGACCTTGTCAAGCGCTTTGTCGAAGCAGGCGGTGTCGTTCTTTCAGGTGAGAATGCCTTCGAGAAACTTGCCCTCACGATCGAAAATGCCGACGTTCTGCTCGATGGTGTCCTCGGCACGGGACTCAAACTTCCGCTGAAGAAGGATGTTGCCGAGATCCTCTCTGAAGTCAACGACCTGCTCGATGGGCTCGATGAAGCGCCGCTGGTCGTCGCGGTGGATTGCCCCTCGGGCATGGATTGCGACTCGGGCGAAGTTGCCGATGAAACGATCGGAGCCGATCTCACCATCACCATGGCTGCAGTCAAGCAGGGACTTTTGAAACTGCCTGCTTTCGAATATGTGGGCGACCTCGAAGTGGTGGATATCGGCCTGCCCGATGACCTGCCTTCGCTCAACGATTTGCATGTGGATGTTGCCGAAGAGGGCTCTGTTTCGGCGATGCTACCGGAACGTCCGCTCGAATCGCACAAGGGGACGTTTGGTACCGCGCTCATCGCGGCGGGTTCCGTCAATTACACGGGAGCAGCTGTTCTTGCGGGAGAAGCGGCGTACCGCGTCGGCGCAGGACTTGTCACCATGGCCGTCCCGGCTCCGGTGCATGTTGCCATCGCTGGCCGTTTCCCTGAAGCTACCTGGGTACTGCTCCCGCATGAAATGGGTGTCATTTCTGCTGGAGCCGCCGAAGTGCTGGCAAAGAATTTTGAAAGTGCCTCTGCATTGCTGGTGGGACCCGGCTTTGGGATCGAAAATGCCACCAAGGAATTTGTAGAGAATCTGGTCGAAGGGAATTATTCGGCAAAGAAAGCCGCGCAACGTATTGGCTTCGTGCACCAGGAAGCGGAGAAAAAGGAAGAGAACAGCGCCAAACTTCCGCCTTTGGTCTTCGATGCCGATGGACTGAAACTGCTGGCTCAGATCAAGGATTGGTACACAAAGATTTCTGCACCTGCCATTCTCACGCCGCATCCCGGCGAGATGGCAACCTTGACCGGCCTGTCCAAAGAAGAGATTCAGGAGAATCGGCTTGAGATCGCGAGCAAATACGCCAAAGAGTGGGGACACATCGTAGTACTCAAAGGCGTGTTCACAGTGGTCGCTTCGCCCGATGGACGCTCGACCCTAATTCCCGTTGCCACTCCCGCCCTCGCTCGCGCTGGAACCGGAGATGTGCTCGCCGGACTCATCGTGGGTCTACGCGCTCAGGGACTCGAAGCGTACGAATCTGCCGTCGCCGGGGCATGGATCCACGCCCAGGCTGGTCTCTACGCCGCAGACGACCTCGGCACCACCGCTTCTGTACTGGCAAGTGATGTCTTGAATTCAGTCCCCGATGTGCTGAGTGATCTGGAATAATCGAATATCTCTGCGCTGCCCAAAGTCGAAGCGCGATAACACGAATCAAAAAGGAGTCTGGGTTCCAGACTCCTTTTTACATCTCACTTATTACTAGCTCTTCAAAAACGCTTCCAACGACTCTTTGCTGATGCGATAGGCGTTGCCGAGTTTCTTGGCTTTCAAACTGCCGTCAGCGATGGCGGCTTTCACGTCTTCTTCAGAAACCTTCAAGATCGCCGCGGCTTCAG